>NC_014614.1:17500-317500 GCF_000196455.1 Acetoanaerobium sticklandii
CCTAAGCCAAGGCCGAAAGGCGTAGGTGATGGACAACAGGTGTAGATTCCTGTACCACCAATTATCGTTTGAGTGATGGAGTGACACAGAAGGATAGGCGATCACACAGTTGGATTTGTGTGTCCAAGCATTGAGGAAGTAGCCGCAGGCAAATCCGCGGTTACAATTCTGGGATGTGATGGGGAGCGAAATTTAGTAGCGAAGTCGTTGATTTCACGCTGTCAGGAAAAGCTTCTAGCGAGATAAAAGGTGCCCGTACCGCAAACCGACACAGGTGGGTGGGGAGAGAATCCCAAGGCCAGCGAGAGAACTGTTGTTAAGGAACTCGGCAAAATTACCCCGTAACTTAGGGAGAAGGGGTGCCTCATTAGTGTTAACGCATGAAGAGGCCGCAGAGAATAGGCCCAAGCGACTGTTTACCAAAAACATAGGTCTCTGCTAAACCGCAAGGTGAAGTATAGGGGCTGACGCCTGCCCGGTGCTGGAAGGTTAAGGGGATGTGTTAGAGCAATCGAAGCACTGAACTTAAGCCCCAGTAAACGGCGGCCGTAACTATAACGGTCCTAAGGTAGCGAAATTCCTTGTCGGGTAAGTTCCGACCCGCACGAAAGGCGTAACGATTTGGGCGCTGTCTCAACAACAGACTCGGTGAAATTGTAATTCCGGTGAAGATGCCGGATACCTGCGACAGGACGGAAAGACCCCATGGAGCTTTACTGTAGCTTAGCATTGGATTTAGGTAGTATATGTACAGGATAGGTGGGAGGCTTTGAAAGTAGGACGCCAGTTTTGCTGGAGCCATCCTTGGGATACCACCCTTGTACTATCTGGATTCTAACCACGATGAGTGAATCCTCATCTGGGACACTGCTTGGCGGGCAGTTTGACTGGGGCGGTCGCCTCCCAAAATGTAACGGAGGCGCTCAAAGGTTCCCTCAGCACGGTCGGAAATCGTGCGTAGAGTGTAAAGGCAAAAGGGAGCTTGATTGCGAGACATACAGGTCGAGCAAGGACGAAAGTCGGACTTAGTGATCCGGTGGTACCGCGTGGAAGGGCCATCGCTCAACGGATAAAAGCTACCCTGGGGATAACAGGCTGATCTCCCCCAAGAGTCCACATCGACGGGGAGGTTTGGCACCTCGATGTCGGCTCATCACATCCTGGGGCTGTAGTAGGTCCCAAGGGTTGGGCTGTTCGCCCATTAAAGTGGTACGCGAGCTGGGTTCAGAACGTCGTGAGACAGTTCGGTCCCTATCCGTCGCAGGCGTAGGAAATTTGAGAGGATCTGTCCTTAGTACGAGAGGACCGGGATGGACGCACCTCTGGTGCACCAGTTGTCACGCCAGTGGCACAGCTGGATAGCTACGTGCGGAATGGATAAGTGCTGAAGGCATCTAAGCACGAAGCCAACCTCAAGATAAGATTTCCCTCCGCAAGGGTAAGACCCCAGGAAGACTACCTGGTTGATAGGCTCTAGGTGTAAGTGCAGTAATGTATTGAGCTTAAGAGTACTAATAGGTCGAGGACTTGACCTAACTTAGGATTATGATATGCAGTTTTTAGTGTGCAAACACTAACAATATGGCTATTATAGAGAAGAGGATACACCTGTTCCCATCCCGAACACAGCAGTTAAGCTCTTCATCGCCGATGGTACTCGGACCGCAGGGTCCCGGGAGAGTAGGACGTAGCCAATTGACTAACCACAGAAATCATATTCTGTGGTTTTTTAATGCAAAAAATAGGTGGAATCAAGTATATTACTATTAAGAGATAAGAAATAGAAGATAAGTATATATAAGCATGATATCAAAATGGAAGAAATTTGAAAAATTAAGTGGCTATTAATTAAAAATATGTTGATTTAATAAAAAAACGGTGTTAGTATACTACTTAATAAACTTTTTGCAGGATAAGACATATCCAAGTATAGCAAAATGCTAAAATTTCAGACACAGGAGGAAATATCATGAAAAAATTTAACGTAGCAGTAGTAGGAGCAACAGGTATGGTAGGAAGAATGATGCTCAAAGTACTAGAAGAAAGAACTTTTCCTATCGAAAATCTATATTTATTCTCATCAGGAAAGTCAAAGGGAACGAAGATAACCTTCTGTGATAAAGAATATACGGTAGAAGAATTAGATGAGCATTCATTTGATAGAAAAATTGACATAGCACTATTTTCAGCTGGAGGAGATGTTAGTAAAACTTATGCTCCTATAGCAAAGTCAAAAGGTACAGTAGTTATAGATAACAGTAGTGCGTGGAGGATGGATAAAGATGTTCCTCTTATAGTACCAGAGGTAAACCCAGATGATGTAAAATGGCAAAGTGGAATTATTGCAAACCCTAATTGCTCAACTATACAGTCGGTAGTTCCTTTAGTTAAGCTTCATGAAAGATTTAAAATTAAAAGGATTGTTTATTCTACATATCAGTCAGTATCAGGTTCAGGCGTTGGAGGAATAAAAGATTTAGAAGAAGGCATGAAAGGTCAGCCTCCTCAAAAATATCCTCATCCTATAGCTTATAATTGTATTCCACATATAGATGTTTTTAATGAGGATGGCTACACTAAAGAAGAAATTAAGATGATTAAGGAGACTCAAAAGATACTAGGGGATGAAAGTATAAGAGTTACAGCTACAACAGTTAGAGTGCCAGTAAAATACTCTCACAGTGTATCTATTAATCTAGAGTTTGAAAAGCCTTTTGAGCTAGATGAAGTATTTTCACTTCTTAAATCAACTGATGGAGTAGTAGTTGTAGATGATGTAAAAAATAATATATATCCTATGGCTATACACGCAGAAGGAAAAGATGAAGTATTTGTAGGTAGAGTAAGAAGAGATTTCAGTATAGAAAACGGATTGAATATGTGGGTAGTGGCAGACAATATTAGAAAAGGCGCTGCGACAAATTCTGTTCAGATAGCTGAATTATTTTTATAAAATAACTAAATTGTGGAACTCAGTTCCACAATTTTTATTTCAAAGTCATTGTATAGGAGAGTTCTATAATGAGTGAAGAACAATATAAGAAGACCTATAAGCCTCTTATTGCTTGGATGATTAGCTTCCCAATTATATTAACCCTTCCATCAATTTTGTTAAGTGAATTTACAGATAAAATAGAAATAGCTGTAACTTTAGCGATGCTTATGCTATCTGTATATGGTTTGATTCTAATTATTTATCATGGAGAATATGTGTATTGGATTAATGGTGGTCCTAGCTTTAAAGAGGCAAAAGATGCTAGCTCAGAAGTTCGAAAAGAATATGCTAGAGCTCATTTAGAAAAATTCAGAAATGTATTTATAAAAGGCTTTATTTATCTCATATCTAGCCTAGTATTAAATTTATCTATATGGATAGATATTGTTGTAGTTTCGTTGATGATTATAGTGGCAGCTATTAAAACGATGCCTATAAAATTTAAAAATTAGCCTGAAATTTAAATTAATTTATTTGCTAGCATAACTTTATGTTTCTATAATCTCATTGTTTTAATATGAAAAATTAAATTTTTATGTGTTGACACTAATTGAAATCTATCCTATAATCAATTTCAACATTTAAATTTAATATTTCCCAAAAGACTATGAAGAGAAGAGTAAATCAGATTGGTAGTTACAGAGAGCCGCAGATGGTGAGAAAGCGGTACGGATTTTTGATTGAAGAACATCTCAGAGTTGCTAACCGAAAGCCTTGAGTGAGTAGACTTAGTCGGAGCCAGACCGTTATATCTGGTAGATATCGACAGCATTTATTGTCCGTATCGAATGAGGAGGATTCATTAAGTGAATCAATCTGGGTGGTACCGCGAAAAGTCTATTAACCTTTCGTCCCTGTATAGGGATGGAAGGTTTTTTTATTTGCATAAATATATGAATATTTTTAAGGAGGAAATGAAATGGCTGAATTTATGGCTGGATTAAAAAGAACAGTATACTGTAACGTATTAAGAGAAAAGGATATAGATACTAATCAAATAGTAATGGGATGGGTACAAAGAAGAAGAGATTTAGGAGGCGTAATATTTTTAGATTTAAGAGATAAAACTGGAATCATCCAAGTAGTTATAGATGCGAAAAATGTTTCAGAGGAAGATTTTGAAAAAGCTGAAGGAATAAGAAGTGAATATGTTGTTGCAATTAAAGGAAGAGTAGAAAAAAGAGATGAGGATACTATAAACCCTAACCTAGAGACTGGAACTATAGATATAAGGGCTACCGAGGTTAGAATACTTTCAAAAGCAAAAACTCCACCTTTTATGATAGAGGATGCTAGCTTAGTAAAGGAAGAATTGAGACTTACACATAGATATCTAGATCTTAGAAGACCTGCTATGCTAGAGAATCTAAAAATGAGACAACAAGTTATATCTACAGTTAGAAATTATCTTATAGAGCAGGATTTTCTAGAAGTTGAAACTCCTATATTAACCAAGAGTACTCCTGAAGGAGCTAGAGACTTTCTAGTACCAAGCAGAATGGACAAAGGGACATTTTATGCTCTGCCTCAGTCACCTCAGATATATAAGCAACTACTTATGGTAGGGGGAGTGGATAAATATTTCCAGGTTGCAAAATGCTTTAGAGATGAAGATTTAAGAGCTGATAGACAGCCTGAGTTCACACAGCTAGATATGGAGCTATCATTTGTGGATCAAGAAGATGTAATTGAGCTACTAGAGCACTTATTTAGCAAGATAGGCAGTGATGTACTAAAAAGAGAGTTTAAAACCCCATTTAGAAGACTGACCTATGATGAAGCAATGTCATTATATGGCTCAGATAAGCCAGATACGAGATTTGGATTTGAAATGGTGGATCTTACAGATATAGCAAAGACTTGTAGCTTTGAAGTTTTTTCTAAGATTGCAAACTCTACTGGCATAGTAAAAGCCATAAATGTAAAAGGTGGAGATAGCTTTACAAGAACTCAAATAGAAGAGTTAACTGAAAAAGCTGTGAGCTATGGCGGAAAAGGAATGGCATGGATAGCTATAGGTCAAGATAAA
Source organism: Acetoanaerobium sticklandii (assembly GCF_000196455.1). Taxonomy (NCBI): domain Bacteria; kingdom Bacillati; phylum Bacillota; class Clostridia; order Peptostreptococcales; family Filifactoraceae; genus Acetoanaerobium; species Acetoanaerobium sticklandii. The sequence goes on from NC_014614.1 coordinate 22,525, forward strand.
GAGCTTAAATCTGTACTGACCAAGTTCTTCAAAAAAGAAGAAATGGATAGTATTTTAGATAAAATGCAGGCAGAGCCTGGAGATCTCATTATCTTTTGTGCTGACAAGGAGTCAGCAGTTTATAAGATACTTGGAGGACTAAGATTAGATGCTGCAGATATGCTAGGGCTGAGAAAAAAAGATGATTTTGAGTTTTTAGTAGTAACTGATTTTCCTCTTCTTGAGTGGTCAGAAGAAGAAAAACGCTATGTAGCAATGCATCATCCATTTACTATGCCAAAGGATGAGGATTTTGCACTTATGGAAAGTGACCCAGGACTAGTTAGAGCAAAATCTTATGATATAGTGCTAAACGGAGTAGAGCTTGGAAGTGGAAGCATAAGAATCCATGAGCAGGAATTGCAAGCAAAAATGTTTTCGCTACTTGGATTTAGCGAGGAAGAAGCAAAGGAGCGTTTTGGCTTTATGCTAGAAGCTTTTGAATACGGAACACCGCCTCATGGAGGATTTGCTTTTGGGATAGACAGATTAGTGATGCTACTTACTGGATCATCATCAATCAGAGAGGTAATAGCTTTTCCTAAGATGAGAGACGGCTCTTGCGTAATGATAAGCTCTCCATCGACAGTTAGTGACGACCAGCTGAGTGAGCTTGAGCTATATACAAAAGCTCAAGGAGCAGTAATTAAAAAATCTGAGTCAAAATCAGCTGTGACAAAAGAAACTATAGAGTATGTAGCTGACCTTGCTAGAATTCATTTAGATGAATCTGAAAAAATGAGTCTAAGTGAAGACCTAAGTAATATTATAGCTTTTGCAGATGAGCTTTCAAAGCTCGATACTTCTGATACTTTGCCACTAGATCATATACTTCCAGTGTGCAATGTGTTTAGAGAAGATGAACTAGAAAAATCCTACGATAGAGATGAACTTCTAAAAAATGCTAAAACAAAGGAAGAAGGATGCTTCTTTGTTCCTCAAATCATAGAATAGGAAGCTTGGAAATAATATAAATTGCATGTGCTTACCATTTGTTTACAACGAAGCTTACAATCAAGCTTAAATTTAAATAGAAAGTCACGAGGTGGATTATGAAAACCAGAATTATAGATATGTCGATAAAGGAGCTGGAATCTGCTCTAGATAAAAGTGAAATATCAAGTGTAGATATAGCTAAGTCATATATAGCTCAGATTGAAAAGGTAGATGATAAAATAGGAGCTTATTTATATATAAACAAAGAGGCTGTAAAACAAGCTGAAGCTTTAGATACTAAAAGAAAAAACGGTGAAAAGCTTGGAAGATTAGCAGGAATGCCAATGGCATTAAAGGACAATATGTGTACTGTGGATATGCCTACAACCTGTGCATCAAAGATGATGCAGGGCTATATGTCTCCATTTGATGCTGAGGTAGTTAAAAGGTTAAAAGGTGAGGATGCCATAATGCTAGGTAAAGTAAACCTAGATGAGTTTGCAATGGGTGGCTCTACAGAAAACTCTTATTATAAAATAACCACAAATCCTCACGATATATCAAGAGTACCAGGTGGAAGCTCAGGAGGTTCAGCGGCTTCAGTTGTATCTCATCAGGCACTAGTAGCTCTAGGCTCTGATACTGGTGGCTCGATAAGACAGCCAGCAAGCTTTTGCGGGGCAGTAGGAATAAAGCCTACCTATGGCTCAGTATCTAGAAGCGGCTTAGTAGCTTTTGCTTCATCCTTAGACCAAATTGGACCTATAGCTAGAAACGTTGAAGATGCAGCGCTTACCTTAGAGGTACTTATAGGACACGATGCAAAGGACAGCACTAGTGTGAAATTTGAAAAGCCTAGCTATGAAACAGAGATAAAAAAAGATATAAAAGGCATGAAAATAGCTCTTCCTAGAGAGTTTTTCGAGCAGGGAGTTCAATCAGACGTAAAAGAGAGCATATTAAAAGCTGCAGAAAAATTTGAAAAGCTAGGCGCTATAGTAGAGGATGTAAAAATAAAAAATCTAGACTATGCACTATCAGCTTATTACATCATCTCATCAGCTGAAGCCTCATCAAACCTTGCTAGATTTGACTCTATCCAGTATGGATACAGAACAGATGAATATGCATCTTTGGAGGAACTATATAAAAAATCTAGACAAGAAGGCTTTGGAAAAGAAGTAAAAAGAAGAATACTGCTAGGAACCTATGCTCTTAGCTCTGGATTCTACGATGCTTATTATAAAAAAGCTCTAAAAGTAAGAACTCTTATAAAGCAGTCTTATGATGAGATATTTAAGGATTATGACATGATACTATCTCCTGTAGCACCTACTACAGCTTATAAAATAGGAGAGAAGAGAACAGATCCAGTAGAGGCATATATGGGAGATATTTATACAGTGCCTGTAAACATAGCAGGACTTCCAGCGCTTTCTATGAACTGTGGATTCGATAAGGAGGAGCTTCCTGTAGGGATGCAGCTTATTGGAAGCACATTTTCTGAGGACACTCTTTTAAGAGCTGCTTATAACTATGAACAGGCATATAAAACTGAAATCACAAAGACAGGAGGGGTATACGGTGGCTAAAAAACAATATGAAATGGTAATTGGACTAGAAGTCCATGTAGAGCTAGATACAAACACGAAAATATTTTGCGGATGCAGTACAAAATTTGGAGCAAGTCCAAACACTCAGACCTGCCCAGTTTGCATGGGACTTCCAGGAAGTCTTCCAGTACTAAATAAAAAAGTTGTAGATTATGCAGTGAAAGCAGGTATAGCTACTAACTGCAGTATCACTCCTAGAGGAAAGCAAGATAGAAAAAACTATTTCTATCCAGATTTAGCAAAGGCTTATCAAGTTTCTCAATATGACCTTCCACTTTGTCACGATGGATATATAGAAATAGAAGAAGAAAATGAAAACTACAAGATAGGAATAACTAGAATTCATATAGAAGAGGATGCAGGCAAGCTAATCCATACTGATGGGGGCTCTCTTATAGACTACAACAGAGCAGGAGTTCCACTTATTGAAATAGTGTCTGAACCAGATATAAGAAGTGCTGCTCAGGCTAAAGCCTATCTGCAAAAACTAAGATCCATAATAATGTACGCAGGAATATCAGATTGCAAGATGAACGAAGGCTCATTTCGCTGTGATGTCAATTTATCAGTAAGAGAAAAGGGAAGCGAAATTCTAGGAACTCGTACAGAAATGAAAAACCTAAACTCCTTTAGCTTCATAGTAAAAGCCATAGAAAGCGAATTCAAAAGACAAATTGAAGTGATAGAATCAGGAGATGAAGTAATTCAGGAAACTAGAAGATGGGACCAAGAGCTAGGCAAATCATTTAGCATGAGAACTAAAGAAGATGCACATGATTATAGATACTTCCCAGATCCAGATCTTGCTCCTATAGTTATAACAAAAGAAAAGCTAAAAGAGATTAAAGACTCAATAGAAGTGCTTCCTGATCAAAGAAAGAAAACTTATATGGATAGCTACGGCCTTACAGCTTATGAAGCAGATAAGTTAGTATCAGAAAAATTTATAGCAGATTTTTATGAAGAGGCAGTAAAAGAAGGTAGTGCAAAGCTGGTAGCTAACCTTATGCTCAGCGAAGTATTTAGACTTCTTGGCAAGGAAGAAGAAGCAGAAAAGATTCCATTTGCACCTTCAAAGCTTGGAGTATTAGCAAAGCGCATAGAAGAGGATGTAATCAGTCAAAGCATGGCAAAGAAAATAGTTGAGCTTCTATGGAAGAGCGATAAAGACGTAGATGAGATAATAGAAAAAGAAGATATGCGTCAGATTACAGATGTAGCTTTACTTGAAGGTATAATATCAAAGCTCATAGCAGAAAACGAAGATATAGTAAGCTCATATAAAGCAGGCAAGGAGAAAGCTTTCCAAGCTTTAGTAGGAAGCGTGATGAGACAAACAAAGGGCAAGGCAAGTCCAAGTCTTACAGCTAAGATTTTGAGCGAGCTAATCACTAAGTAAAAAATACAATGCTATTATAAAATGGACAGCTATGAAAAGCTAAATAAAGATAGCTATATCTTGCAAAAAAAATCATCAACTTGCAAAGAGAAAAATGTTTTCCTATAAAACAGAACTAAAACGAGTATAGATAAAAACAAAATTTTATGATTAAACTTATTATTTTTGTTCAAAAATACTTGTAAAATGAGTCCTTAGTATATATAATCTATCTTATAACTTTTCTAAACTATAAACGGATAATATTGATTAATGTTCGTGTTTGTCATAATTATCTGCAAGATTTTTTAAGGAGGCTGTCATGAAAGTGAAAAAATTCAAAAGAATTTTAGTCGCTAACCGTGGTGAAATAGCGATAAGGGTTTTTCGTGCATGTAAGGAACTGGGAATTAGATCAGTAGCAATATATTCAAATGAAGATAGAACCTCATTATTTAGAACCAAGGCAGACGAATCCTATCTTGTGGGTAAAAATAAGGGACCTGTAGAGGCTTATTTAGGGATAGATGAAATCATTGGACTTGCATTAAAAAAAGGCGTAGATGCAATTCACCCTGGATATGGATTCTTATCTGAAAATGCTGAGTTTGCAAGAAAATGCGCTGAGGCAGGAATAGTATTTATTGGACCGACTGGCGACATGATAGATAATTTAGGAGACAAAATCAAATCTAAAATAGTTGCAAAAAATGCCAACGTTCCTACTATACCAGGAGTAGAAAAACCAATTAAATCAGATGAAGAAGCTAAGGAATTTGCAGCATTTTGTGGCTATCCTGTAATGATAAAAGCAGCAGCAGGTGGCGGCGGAAGAGGTATGCGTATAGTAACAAAGGAAGAAGAGCTACTAGAAGCTTTTCACAGTGCTCAAAGTGAAGCGAAAAAAGCCTTTGGGATAGATGATATATTCATAGAAAAATACCTAGAAAAGCCTAAGCATATAGAAGTACAAATATTAGGTGATACTCACGGCAATATAGTTCACCTATATGAAAGAGATTGCTCAATTCAAAGAAGACATCAAAAGCTAATTGAGTTTACTCCTGCTGTTTCTCTTACACAGAAAAAACGTGAGCAGATATGCCAAGATGCTCTAAAGATAGCAAAAGCAGTAGATTACTGCAATGCAGGTACAGTTGAGTTTTTAGTTGATAAAAATGGAAACCATTACTTCATAGAAATGAATCCTCGTATTCAGGTAGAGCATACAGTTACAGAGATGGTTACAGGCTATGACATAGTTCAAAGTCAAATATTAGTAGCTCAAGGCTACTCACTAGATTCTCCTGAGGTTGGAATTGCATCTCAAGCAGATATAAAGCCTAGAGGCTTTGCTATTCAGTGCAGGGTTACAACAGAAGATCCATCAAATAACTTTGCTCCAGATACAGGTAAAATAGATGTATATCGTACAGGCTCAGGCTTTGGTATAAGACTAGATGGAGGAAATGGCTTTACAGGCTCTGTAATTAGTCCATACTATGACAGCTTGCTTGTTAAGGTAACTGCTCAATCTAGAACCTTTGAAGACACAATAAGAAAAGCTATACGCTCAATCAAAGAGCTTTCTGTTGCGGGAGTAAAAACTAATACTGGATTTCTAATCAATGTTTTAAATAGAGAAGAGTTTCATAAAGGACTTTGTGATACTCATTTCATAGCTGACAATCCATCGTTATTTGACATAGCACCTAAGACTGACAAGGAGCTAAAGGTACTCAGATATATCGGTGAAAAGGTAGTAAATGAAACAAAAGGAAGCAAAAAAGATTTCGATGTACCAGTAGCACCTATGCCACCTAGACCTTCAGGGCTTGTGGGAACAAAGCAGATTTTAGATGCAAAAGGTCCAGAGGGCTTAGTATCATGGATTCATGAGCAGAAAAAGCTTCTAATCACAGATACTACTATGAGAGATGCCCATCAGTCACTTATGGCTACTAGAGTGAGAACTAGAGATATGACTCGTATAGCAAGAGCTACATCAGTTTATGGAAATGATTTGTTCTCTCTAGAAATGTGGGGTGGAGCAACCTTTGATGTGGCATATAGATTTCTAAATGAATCTCCTTGGGAAAGATTAGAAGACTTAAGACAAAGAATTCCAAACGTTATGTTTCAGATGCTACTTAGAGGAAGTAACGCAGTAGGCTACAAAAACTATCCTGACAATGTAATCAAAGCTTTTATAAAGCAGTCCTCGATTTCAGGTATAGATATATTTAGAATATTTGACTCACTTAACTGGCTTGATGGTATGAAGCTGGCAATAGAAGAAGTGAGAAATAACAACAAAGTTGCAGAGGCTTGCATTTGCTACACAGGAGATATTTTAGATGAGACTAGAGATAAATATACTTTAAAATACTATGTAGATATGGCAAAGGAGCTTGAAAGACTAGGAGCAAATATCCTAGGAATCAAAGATATGGCAGCTTTACTTAAGCCTTATGCCGCAGATAAATTAATAAGAGCACTTAAGCAAGAGATTTCTATTCCTATTCATCTTCACACACATGATACTTCAGGTAATGGAGTAGCAACAGTGCTTATGGCAGCTGAAGCAGGAGTGGATATAGCAGATACTGCATTTAACAGCATGTCTGGACTTACTAGCCAGCCTGCACTAAACTCTGTAGTTGCAGCTTTAGAAAACACTTCAAGAGCTACAGGCATAAATCTGGATAATATTGAAGAAATATCTAGATACTGGGAAGCAGTAAGACCAGTGTATGCAAAGTTTGAATCCGATTTAAAATCAGGGACTACTGAAGTATACAAATATGAAATTCCAGGAGGACAGTATTCAAACCTAAAGCCTCAAGTAGAGAGCTTTGGACTGGGACATAAATTTAAAGAAGTAAAAGAGATGTATAAAAACGTAAATGAGATGGTAGGAGATATAGTAAAGGTTACTCCTTCATCAAAAATGGTAGGAGACTTTGCAATCTTTATGGTTCAAAATGATCTTACTCCTGAAAATATCACTCAAAAAGGACAGGATTTAACATATCCAGACTCAGTAGTGACTTACTTTAAAGGTATGATGGGACAGCCTATGGGAGGATTTCCAAAAGACATCCAAGAAATGGTGCTAAAAGGTGAAGAGCCTGTAACAGTAAGACCAGGACAGCTACTTGAAGAGGAAGATTTTGAAGCTATAATGCTGTATCTTAAAAAGACTCATAAAATAGAGCCTAATATGAAGGATGCCTTAAGCTACGCCCTATATCCAAAGGTGTTTGAGGACTACCTAAAATATATCAAGGATTACGGTGATCTTAGCCGAATGGGAAGCGACATCTTCTTCCATGGACTTTCAGAAGGAGAGACTTGTGAAGTAGAAATAGCAAAAGGTAAAATCCTAGTTATCAAACTTTTAGAAATAGGGAAGGTTGACAAGGAAGGAAGCCGATTGCTTGCATTTGAAGTAAACGGAAACAGAAGAGAAATAAAAATCTACGATAAAAACAGTGGACAGGAAAATAAAGTTACCTTTACTCAAATGGCTGACCCTGACAACAAAATGGAAATAGGGGCAAGCATACCAGGCACGGTACTCAAAATCCTAGTAAAAGAAGGCGATGTAGTAGAAGAAAAACAAAGCCTAATGGTAGTAGAAGCCATGAAAATGGAGACCAATATAGTAGCTATGCAAGCAGGAAAAATAGAGGCTATCCTAGTAAAAGAACAGCAGCAAGTAAAATCTGGAGAGCTTCTTATAAAGCTTGAGGAAATATAATAAATAGAGACTAAAAGTCTTTTATAAGTGACAAAAATTAAAAATACCATGCAAAGGTCTTATATAAAAGACTTTTGAGTGGTATTTTTAATACTAAAAATCCTAGATTAAAAAGCATCTGCAAAGCATTAGCGTAGAGCTTAATCTAGGATTTTCTATTGTAAACTACTGCTTTTTTAGTCCGAATTTCAAAATATCTATCATTGCATCAGCACTTTTTAGAAGGTTTTCAAAGTTTTCTTCGCTGACATTATTTGAGTTATCAAAGTAAAATTCAGTTATGGCTATACTCATATGAGTGAGTATCTGAGAGGTTAGGTTTACATCGATGTCATCTCTTAGCTCATTTTTGTCCATGGCTTTTTGGATAAAGGCATTGAATAAATCCACTGCACTTGTTGTATTTCTAGATATAATCTTATTTTTTAAATCCTTTGGGATATTCACCATGAAGCCAGTTGCTATTTTTGTCAAGTTTGGCTCGGCAGCTGCAAATTTGACCCCATTTCTATATAGCAATCTCACAAATTCAAAAAAATCCATATCCTCGATTTTGTCAAAATCCTTTTCCATAAATTTGATTTTTTCTTGACCTATTATATCTATAAGGTAAGTGTAGAGGTCCTCCTTATCTTCAAAATACTGATAAAAGCTTCCTTTTGCAATCTTTGCACGTGAAACAATTTGGCTTATGCTTACTTTTTCATAAGGCTTGTTAGAAAATTCATCTATAGCAATATTATATATGTTTTGTCTCTTTTCTTCAGGAAGGTTAAAAAAAGTTTCTTTTGGCATTATATCTCCTCATTTGGTTATATTCTATGATTCTTATAAGTCATGCTATAATTTATAATTTTTTTTGTCAATATATTTTTATTTTTATCTGAGTCATATATGGTAATCTAAGGAAAATGCATGCAGGGGGATGATAGAAGGTGAAGTTTTTTACTGAAGAAGCTTTTAGAAATAAACTCATTGGATTACTGGGAGTACTAGTGCTATTTTTAAGTCAAAATTACGTGGAGGAAGTAATAGGCTCCAAGAACGCATATAAGAGCAATTTGTATGTAAATTTTGAGCTATATGTCAATCAGCTTGAGAGTCTAGATACCTATCTCACTTCAGTTCAGGAGATAAATAATATCAATGAAATAAGACCCGTATATATAGAAAATTCAGTTATGACTTTGATGGAAAGAAATAGAATGAACATGGCTATAGTTCAGAAAAAATCCGTGAATTCTGAATATTTTTTTGATGCTATCGAAGTGTATTCAGGGGTAAATAAAAATATAGAGGCAATTATCTCTGATGATAGCGTTTCGGAAAAAGAGCTAATATATATTAAGGAGCTTAGTAAATTTAATAGAGCTAATCTAGAAAATGCAAAGCAGTTAATTGAATATGATAACAACAATTACGATGAAAGAAAAAAACTGGAAAAAGAAATATTTGAGATATATAAAGAGCATATTGAGTTTATGAGCAAAGCTTATGAAAAATCGAGCCCAGAGAATTTAAAATTGCAAATGGAAGTAGCTAAAGAGGAAAATAATATTAGTAAAGAATCTGTAAGAGAGAAGCTAGCAAAAATCTCTAAAAGAGTTACTGGTTTAGATACGCTTTCATATTTTGGTGAGCCTTATGCAGATGAAAGATATAGCTGGTCATATACTACGAAAAAAGACCCTAAGTCTCTAGATAGAACAGATGAAGATGTTTATACCTTTGAATATGTAATAGCAGAAAATAAAGTGAATTTTTATCAATCATATAGAATTTTTAATGAAGAGCAAGAGGAATTGACAGAAGATAAGATGAGAGCTCTAGCAGATGAGCACATAAATAAACTAGGCATAGGTGGAGAGTTTGTAAGCAGTGAGAAAAACAAGTATGAATATGTAAGCGAAAATGATAATAGAGATTTTGATTATATGACTTTTTATTACAATAATAAAGACAATGACATCTACAATGAATCAAGTAATATAGAAGTGAAGGTAGAGAAAAACGGAAGATTAGATTCGAGATTTTATTTGGTTACGAGTGAGCCTGAAATAAACTGGGCAGATGAGAGCTTGGTCAAAGAAAAATTTAACAACGAAAGTAAAATACAGTCTATAATAAAGGTAGTAAATTCTAAGAATGAGGGCGAATTTTTGGTGATGACAAAAGAGGAGGATAAGCTGTATATATATGTCTATGATGGAGAAAGTGCAGAGCTTAAGCTGTATGATAAGTTGGACAAAGACAGACACCCTTTTTACCACCGCATATTAATGTAAGAACAATTTAGTTTTTGGGGAGCTGATGATATGGTCAAAATTGATTTTGAAGAGATTGAAAAGGATGTTTTAGACATATTAAAAAGATATATAGCTATTCCTAGCTATACAAATACCAAATCAGAGCGTCTAGTAGAGCAGTTTTTGATGAGCTATTGCAAAACTCAGCCTTATTATCAAGCTAATCCTGATTACTATGGACTTTATAAAATAGAGAACGATCCTCATAATAGAAGAGTTTTTTGGAATATGGTTAAAGGAACTGGCAATGAAACAATAGTATTCATCCATCACTCCGATATAGTAGAAATAGATGATTATGGTAGATTTAAATCAGATGCTTTTAATCCAGAGCCACTTATAGGAAAGCTTAGACAAATAAAAGAGACTTTTGATGAAGAAATAAAAACGGATCTTGATTCAGGCGATTACATTTTTGGAAGAGGAACTGCTGACATGAAAGGCGGAGGAGCTATTCAGCTCGCACTTATGAAGCAGTATGCCAAGGCAGAAAATTTTAAAGGAAATATAGTTCTAATCGTTGTACCAGATGAAGAAAATTTATCAGCTGGCATGAGAGGAGGAGTAAAGCTTTTAAGCACTTTAAAGGAAATCTATGGCTTTGATTATAAGCTTATGATAAATTCTGAACCTCATAGAAGAGAGGATGAAGCAAAGGGCGCTTTTTATGAAGGCTCGATAGGAAAGCTTATGAGCTTTGTCTATGTAAGAGGAGTGCTTGCCCATGCAGGTAATGTACTAGATGGCTTTAACCCAGTAAATCTAATGAGTGAAATAGTAAGAAGAACTGAGATTAATATGGAGCTAGCAGACAGTCTTGATGATGAGGTGACAGTGCCGCCTACTTGGCTATATATGAAAGATAGCAAGAGCTTTTATGATGTATCGCTTCCTCTTAGCATGTATGGATGCCTGAGCGTACTTACTCTTAGTAACACCCCTAAGGACATACTTCTAAAGCTAGAAAAAATATGCACAGATTCATTTGAGAATGTCCTCGAAACCATGAAGAAAAACTATGAGGTATATAGCAGGTATCAGACTAAGCCTATGAATTACAAGGTAAAGGTCAAGGATTTTTATGGCATATACACTGAAGCAAAGAACCTCTATGGAGAAAGCTTTGAAATGGCATATAAGGAAAAGTTCTCAAAACTAAAAACTGGCTTTGCCTCAGGAGAGCTTACTATGCTAGATGCGAATTTTGAGCTAGTGGATTTTGTAATAGGCTATATTCCAAGTGAGCCTACTGTAGTTTATGGACTTATGCCGCCTTATTATCCTCATGTTTCAAATAAATTATTTGAAAATACGGACCCTAAAATCACAGCTTTAAATAATTTAATTAACGAGTTTACGGTGGCGAATTTTGGAGAACAATACAATAAGGTTAATTTCTTTCCAGGAATTTCAGACCTGAGCTATACCAATGTTATAAATGCAGATGAAACGAAAAAGGCTCTAAAAGATGCTATGCCTTTGTTCGAGACTTTATATGATGTTCCTATAGAGGATATAAAGGAAATAGCTATGCCGTGCGTAAATATTGGACCATGGGGAAAAGACCTTCACAAGCTGACCGAGAGAGTATATAAAGTAGATTTATTAAATCGTACGCCTAGGCTCATAGACCATGTGCTTCAAAATATTCTAGGATAAGAGAAAATGACGATAAAAAGTTGCTAGGAGGAAATGAATGAAAAAAATTTTTTCAGCAGGGATGTTTGTACTTATCTACCTTGCTGTATACTATGTGTTTCAGTACACATATATTATAGTAGCAACAACATATTACTATGTTTCAGATACTAAGCTACAAAACCTAGAAGTCATGGACTGGTTAAATAACAAGCTTCCATCGGCGATAGTTTTTGCAGCTGCGATATCCTTTTTAGTATATGCATGGATAGTAAAGGCTTCTAAGAAAAAGGATATATTCGATTACTGCAAATTCAATCCTATATCACTACCAAAAACTACAGCGCTTATTCTTGCAGGGCTTTCGCTAGTGTCTCTAAATGCTCTTGTAGTAGTAGGTATAAGCATGTTACTTCCAGAAGCATACGAAGCTCACGTAGAAAACATGATGGGGCTTACCTCTTCTGGTGGATTATGGATGATATTTAGTGTAGGACTAGCTGCTCCATTTATAGAGGAAGTCATGTTTAGAGGACTTATAACAAATGAGCTAGATAGAGTCATGTCCTATAAATGGGTGCTTTTTATTCAGGCACTGCTGTTTGGACTTTATCATATGAATGTAGCTCAAGGCATCTATACCTTTATACTAGCTATATTTATGGGACTTACACTTCACTGGACAAACTCTATCTGGGCGCCTATGATTATTCATATAGCAAACAATCTTTCGAGTGCCCTTATGTCAGAATATATAGATGCAAGCTCTGATATTGTAAACATTGGATTTGGAATATGGATAGGCTTATCGCTTTTATTTATTCTTCCATTTACTTTAAAATATCTATATAAAACTAGAAATGAGTGGACATCTGAGGAATACTAAAAAAGAAATCGTCTATTAATGTAGTAAAAGTTTACTAACGACTTAGGAAATCTTGATACATGAAAATAAAAAATTAGACGTTTTATTGACGCACAGATTTATAATTTACAACCTATAAAATTATGATAGTATGTCAGTAAATGCCTACAAAATCGAACTTTTTATATGACAAATGGGAAAAGAGGCTAGCTTCATTTTTAATGAATTGGTCTCTTTTTTTAGAATTAAATCAATTTAGCAAACTTACACTCATTATAAAATCTTCAAAATAATGTTAAAATTTAATTAATAAGCTAGACTAAAATTTGACGGATATGATTTATCCTATAAACATCGAGTTATGTAAAAAGATTAGGAGGAGAAAAAATGCAAAACATCATTTTAACAGGAAATACTCTTACACTTGAGGACTTAGTAGAAGTAGCAAGACATGGGGCTACAGTTGAGCTAAGCGAAGAAGCTAGACAAAATGTAATTACATCTAGAGCTATAGTTGAAGATATAGTTGCAAAAGATAAGGTAGTATACGGAATAACTACAGGATTTGGTGAGTTTTCTAAGGTTAAGATTTCTCAGGAAGACTGTGCTCAGCTACAGGAAAACCTTATCAGATCTCATGCTTGCGGATATGGGCCATATTTTACTACTGATATAGTAAGAGCTATCATGCTTACTAGAGCAAATGCACTTTCTAAAGGATATTCAGGAGTAAGACCTCAGACACTTGAGACTCTTATTGCTATGCTAAACAAAGGCGTTCATCCTCTAGTTCCAGAAAAAGGTTCATTAGGAGCATCTGGAGACTTAGCTCCATTATCACATATGGTTCTTCCTATGCTTGGACTAGGAGAAGCAGAATATCAAGGCGTACATATGAGCGGAAAAGAAGCTATGGATAAAGCTGGCATTCCTATAATTAAATTAGATGCAAAAGAAGGTCTTGCACTTATAAACGGAACTCAGGTGCTTACATCTACAGGAGCTCTTGCAGTTTATGATGCAATAGGCTTAATCAAGCTTAGCGATATTACAGCAGCTCTTAGCGTAGAGGCACTTAGAGGTATTACTGATGCTTATGATCCACGTATTCACGTGATTCGTAACCAAAGAGGACAGATGGTTACTGCTAAAAATATGCTTAAGCTACTTGAAGGAAGTACTTATGCAACAAGACAAGGCGAGTTAAGAGTACAAGATGCTTACTCATTAAGATGTGTGCCTCAAGTTCACGGTGCTTCAAAAGACACTATATTATATGTAAAAGAAAAAGTTGAGCTAGAGCTAAATGCAGTAACAGATAATCCAATAGTTACAAGAGAAGGCGATATCATCTCTGGAGGAAACTTCCACGGCGAACCTATGGCAGTAGTATTTGACTTTTTAGGAATAGGAGCAGCTGAAATAGGAGGTATTTCTGAGAGAAGACTAGAAAGACTTATCAATCCTCAATTAAATGACCTTCCAGCTTTCTTAACAAAAGACGGAGGCCTAAGCTCAGGATTTATGATTACTCAGTATGCAGCAGCGGCTTTAGTATCAGAAAATAAAATACTTGCTCACCCTGCATCAGTAGATTCTATACCTTCATCTGCAAACCAAGAAGATATAGTAAGTATGGGAACAATAGCTGCTCGTACAGCTAGAGATATAATAGATAATGTTAAAAGAGTTCTTACTACTGAGCTTATGGCAGCTTGCCAGGCTATAGATTTTAGAGCAAATGATGGATTTGTTCTAGGAAAAGGAACTCAGCCAGCTTACGATGTAATCAGAAGAGATGTAAAGTTTATGGAAAGAGATAATGACATAGAAATGTACAAAGAGCTTGATAAAATAACTGCTCTTATAGATTCTCGTGAAATCCTGACTGCAGTTGAAAAAGCTGTTGAGTTAGAGTACTAAAATTTTGATTAAAAGTATTTGATTATATAGAAAGGTGGAACTTCAAATTATGATGAAGAATACTGAAATTGCAGGAGCTATGACAATTAAACTAGATGACTTCTTACCTGAGATGCCAAAGTTTGAGGAAGGTATCAGAAGAGCTCCAGACAGAGGATTTAGACTGACAAAAGAGCAAACAGAGGTAGCACTTAAAAATGCACTTAGATATATACCTGAAAAATACCATGCTCAAATGATTCCTGAGTTTTTAGAAGAACTAACTACAAAAGGAAGAATCTATGGATATAGATTCAGACCAGAAGGTAGAATCTACGGAAAATCTATCAATGATTACAAAGGAAACTGCGTAGAGGGTAAAGCTTTCCAAGTTATGATAGACAACAACCTAGACTTTGAAATCGCGCTATATCCATATGAGTTAGTAACTTATGGAGAAACAGGAAGCGTATGCCAAAACTGGATGCAATATCAATTAATCAAAAAATACCTAGAAGTTATGACTCAAGATCAAACTCTAGTAATAGAATCAGGACATCCGCTTGGATTATTCAAATCAAAGCCTGATGCACCTAGAGTTATCATCACAAACGCCCTTATGATAGGTATGTTTGACAATATGAAAGACTGGGAAATAGCTGAGCAGATGGGTGTTGCAAACTATGGACAAATGACTGCTGGAGGCTGGATGTATATAGGACCTCAAGGTATAGTTCATGGAACTTACAACACACTTCTAAATGCAGGAAGATTAAAGCTAGGTCTAGGAAAAGATGCAAACCTAGAAGGAAAACTATTCATAACTTCAGGACTTGGAGGAATGAGTGGAGCTCAAGGTAAAGCATGCGAGATTGCAAAAGGTGTGGCAATAATAGCTGAGGTAGATGAGTCTCGTATAGAAACTAGACATTCTCAAGGCTGGGTAAGCAAGAAATCAGCAGATTTAAAAGAGGTATTTGCATGGGCTAAAGAAGCTCAAGAAAGCAAAACATCAATATCTATTGCTTATCATGGAAATATTGTAGATGTATTAAAATACGCTGTAGACAACAACATTCATATAGATTTACTATCTGACCAGACATCTTGCCATAACGTGTATGACGGCGGATACTGTCCAGAAGGCATTACATTTGAAGAGCGTACTAGACTATTAGCGCAGGAACCAGAAAAATTCAGAGCTATGGTAGAGTCTACACTTAAGCATCACTATGAGCTTATCAAGACGCTTACATCAAGAGGAGTATACTTCTTTGACTACGGAAATGCATTTATGAAATCAATCTATGATGCAGGAGTAAAAGAAATAGCTAAAAATGGTATAGACGAAAAAGACGGCTTTATCTGGCCATCATATGTAGAAGACATTATGGGACCACTGCTATTTGACTATGGCTACGGACCATTTAGATGGGTATGCCTTACAGGAGACCATGAAGATTTAGTAAAAACTGATAGAGCAGCTATGGACTGCATCGATCCAAATAGACGTTACCAAGACCTTGATAACTACAACTGGATAAGAGATGCTGAAGAAAACAAGATGGTAGTAGGTACTCAGGCTAGAATTCTTTATCAAGATGCAGAAGGTCGTGTAAATATAGCTCTTAAATTTAACGATATGGTTAGAAAAGGCGAAGTAGGACCGATAATGCTAGGTAGAGACCACCACGATGTATCAGGTACAGACTCTCCATTTAGAGAAACTTCAAACATCAAAGACGGAAGTAACGTGATGGCTGATATGGCTGTACAGTGCTATGCAGGAAACGCAGCTAGAGGAATGAGCCTTATCGCTCTTCACAACGGAGGCGGAGTTGGTATTGGTAAATCAATCAACGGAGGCTTTGGACTAGTACTAGACGGAAGCCATAGAGTTGATGAAATAATCAAATCAGCTATGCTTTGGGACGTAATGGGTGGAGTTGCTAGACGTTCATGGGCTAGAAATGAAAACTCAATCGAAACAAGTGCAAAATTCAATGAAAACTATGCTGGCTCAGGTCATATTACACTTCCATATGTGGCTGATGACAGCGCAGTAAAATCTGCTGTAGCAAAGATATTTGAAGGAAAATAATAAGTATATAAACCAAATAAATATTCCCCTTGCCTTAATTGGCAGGGGGTTTTTTAATTGTAAGCTCAGACTATGAGTTTTTTTGTTATTAGAAAAATATATAAATTCAAGTAGTTTTGGGTATGAATATTAAAGTTCCATGTTAATAATAAAAAAAGAGAAAGAGGGTGAGCAAAATAACCTTTATAAAAAATGTTTTTAGTCTTTTTATGGAAAGAAAAGAATTTTTCCTCACATTATTTATACAGCATATGTATCTAACATTTTTAGCTATATTAATAATCACAGTTATAGGTATTGCGGTTGGTATTTATATGACGAGAAATAAGGTTTTAGCAGGGTTTATTATGGGAACAGTGAATATAATATACACTATTCCATCTATTGCTCTTTTTGGATTTTTGGTGGCATTAACTGGGGTAGGAAATAAAAGTGCTCTTATTGCACTTTGCATATATGGGCTTCTTCCTGTAATTAGAAACACATATGTTGGTATAAACGAGGTAGATCCTTTTTTAATCCAAGCAGCCACAGGAATGGGAAGTACGGATAGACAGCTTTTGCTAAAGGTTCAAATTCCTCTTGCTCTTCCTGTTATTTTTGCAGGGTTTAGAACTATGGTAGTAATGACTATAGCACTTGGAGCAATTGCGTCATTTATAGGAGCTGGAGGACTAGGTGTAGCAATCTGGAGAGGAATAACGACTAATTTTCCTGAAATGACTTTTGCAGGGAGTCTTTTAGTTGCAGGCTTAGCATTTGTGGTTGATTTTATATTAGGATTGATTGAAAGGCTCATGAAAAATCAATATGTGAGCACCTAAGGAGGATAAAATGAAAAGAATACTAGCAGGACTGATATTAACAGCAATACTT
Source organism: Acetoanaerobium sticklandii (assembly GCF_000196455.1). Classification (NCBI taxonomy): domain Bacteria; kingdom Bacillati; phylum Bacillota; class Clostridia; order Peptostreptococcales; family Filifactoraceae; genus Acetoanaerobium; species Acetoanaerobium sticklandii. The sequence goes on from NC_014614.1 coordinate 39,942, forward strand.
TTGACGCTTACAGCTTGCTCTAGTCAAGAACCAAAAACTGTAGTAATTGCATCAAAGCCTCATTCTGAGCAGTATATTTTGGCTGAGATGCTATCTCTTCTTATAGAGAATCATACTGACATAAAAGTGGAGAAAAAGCTTGGAATAGGTGGAGGAACATCTAATATACATCCAGCTATGTTAAGTGGTGATTTTGACATATATCCTGAGTACACTGGAACAGGATTATTGTTTGTACTAAAAGAGGATCTTATAACAGATTCAGATGAGCTTTATAAAAGAGTACAAGATAGATATCTAGAGGAATACAATATTAAGTGGCTAGGCTTATATGGATTTAATAACACCTATGCCCTTGCTGTAAAGGAATCTACAGCTCAGACTTATAATTTAGAAACCTATGATGATTTAGCTTTAGCTAGCAAGGATTTAGTGTTTGGAGCAGAACATGATTTCTTTGAAAGAGACGATGGATATGAAGCTCTAAAGGATGTTTATGGATTTGAGTTCAAGGATACTAAGGAAATGGATATTGGACTTAAGTACGAAGCTATAGGCTCTGATGAAGTAGATGTAATAAATGCGTTTTCAACTGACGGACTAATCAAGCAATATAATTTAAAGGTGCTAGAAGATAATAAAAATTTCTTCCCAGCCTATCAGGCAGCTACTCTTATAAGAAAAGAAACCCTAGACAAATATCCTGAACTTGAAGCGGTTCTTGGAAAGCTAACAGGGCAGATATCAGATGATGAAATGATACAGATGAATTATCAAGTTGAAAAAGAAAATATGGATCCAAGAGATGTGGCAGAGCAGTTTTTAAAAGCAAAGGGACTGATATAATGGCAATAATTGAATTTAATGATGTAAGCAAAGCCTATAGTGAAAATGTAGTATTAGACAAATTTTCATTAGCTATAGAGCAAGGTGAGTTTTTGGTATTACTAGGTCCTTCGGGCTGTGGAAAAACGACTATATTAAAAATGATAAACGGACTACTCATACCTGATTCAGGAGAAATAAAAGTAAAGGGTAAGCTAATAGATGAGTATGATTTAATTGAATTAAGACGAGGTATAGGTTACGTTATCCAGCAAATCGGACTGCTTCCACACTTGACAGTCGAAGACAATATTTGTTTTGTACTAGATTTATTAAAAAAGCCAGAGCCTGAGAAAAAATCAGTAGCAAAGGAGCTTATAAAACTAGTAGGTATGGATGAAGGCATGCTTAGAAGATATCCTAAAGAGCTAAGCGGAGGACAACAGCAAAGAGTAGGGGTTGCTAGAGCCTTAGCGGCAAATCCAGAAATTATTCTAATGGATGAACCATTTGGGGCAGTGGATGAAATAACAAGGAGAAATCTTCAAGATGAACTAATCAAAATCCATAGCAAGCTTAAAAAAACAATAATCTTTGTCACTCATGATATAGAAGAGGCTATAAAATTAGGTACAAGAATAGTGCTTCTAAACGACGGTGTGATAGAGAGAAATGAGAAAAAGAGAGATTTTGTATTATTAGATGACAGAAGCGAATATGCCAAAAAATTCTTTGAATCAAAGGATTTTATGGCTTATCTTAATACAATAAAAATCAAAGATTTAGTAATAAAACAGTCAGATATAAGCTTTGACCTTTATGACAGCAGAAGCTTAGTAAAATATGATTCTACTGTACTTCAAGGGATTCAAAAAAGCATAGAAGTTGGAAAAGAGACTATTTTAACAGTCGATGAAGAAAATAATCCATATGGATGGTTTTCTTTAACAGAAATATATAAAAAACTGAATAGTTAAATTATATTTAACCTTTTAATTGTTGAGATTTCAAGGAAAGAACATTATAATATAAATTATATCTTGTTTAATATTAATTTAGTTAGGTCAAATCTATTAAAATTTAGGGGTGAGGTCTATGGGCAAAAATGTTCAACAAAGTATTCAAACAAAGTCTGGACTTGCAAAGCAAATCCTAGTGACTTTATTGCCACCTATTTTAATTGTTATGGTGGTGCTTTCAAGCATTGGATACATGTATTCAAAGATGATGATAGAAGAAGAAATATCCTATCAGATGGAGTATAAGCTAGAGCATACTATAGCTGAGATAAATCAGTCGCTTATAGCACACAAACGACTAGGGGAAGCTTTAGGAAAAACAGTAGCATCAAATCCTAATGCACTGACTCAGCCAGAATATGAAGCACTACTAGAGAGTTATTTGGAGGTAAATGCCGACACCTTTGGAATAGGAGTCTGGTTTGAGCCAAATATTTATAATAATATGCCAGCTTACTCTCCTTATGCATACAAAGATGGAGCAGGAGTAGTGATAGACAATAGCTACTGGACAGAAGGAGTAGATATCTGGAATGAGTCATGGTATAGGATAGGTGCAGATTCAAGTGGAGAAGGAGCTTGGTCAGAGCCATACTACGACCCTGGAACAGATGTGACTATGATTACTTTTTCATATCCTATAGTAAGGGATTCTGCAGTTATAGGTGTTATTACAGCAGATATAGACCTTACAAGTATTCAAAAGATGGTGGCTGATGTCGAGCTTGCTAAAGGTGGAAGTGCCTTGCTTATAAGTAAGGAAGGCTTATATATGGCAGGTATTAATAAAGATGCTATCATGAAAAACAACATAGTAGAAGATGAAACTACTTTATTTCACAGCGTATCAGGGGATATATTATCTGGAAAGCCTGGAAATACTAGTATAGAGGCAAATGGTGGAAAAAACCTTATCTATTATGATATGGCAAAGGAAACTAATTGGGCAGTAGTTATAGAAATTCCTGAAAAGCAGCTTTTTGAAGGGCTGAATAAGCTACTTGGAATATTTGCAGCTACATGCATAGGCTCTATTATTATACTAGCGATTATAATAGCTTACTTTGCATCCAATCTATCTAAGAGATCTAAGCGTATCAGTAAAGTTGCTGAGCATATTTCTGATGGATATTTAGCTGAAGAGATAGATGCCAAGGACGTGAATAAAAACGATGAACTTGGAGATATTGCTAGAGGATTTTCTAATATGCAGCAAAAGCTTCAAAGTATAATTGGCGGATTTAAAGAGGATTCTGTAAAAATAGACGAAAGCTCTAAACTGTTATCTTCATTTTCTCAAGATATGAGTACTACAGCTGAAAGCGTTGCTATGGCAATAAGTGATGTGGCAGCTGGCTCAGCTGACCAGTTCGAAAAGCTTAAGCTAATTTCAGAAACCATGTACGGCTTTGCAGAGGATATAGAGCAGATGTCAAAAGAAGTAAAAGGCATAGAAGAATCTTCAAGTAATATAAAAACCTTGGCAGATTCAAGCTCTACAGAAATGAATATGGTTACAGAATCCTTTGATGGACTTTACAATAACTTTAGTTCTCTTATAGAAAAGGTTAAGCTAGTAGGAGATAACGTAAGCAAGGTAAATGAAATTACAGAGCTCATAAACGAAATATCAGACCAGACAAACCTTCTAGCACTAAATGCAGCCATAGAAGCTGCAAGAGCTGGAGAAGCAGGAAGAGGCTTTGCAGTAGTAGCTGATGAAATCAGAAAGCTAGCAGAAAAAAGCAGGGAATCTTCTGAAGAAATAAATTCAATCATAAGCTCAGTAGCAGTAGAAACAGATGGAATGATTAACTCTACTAAAGCCGTAAGTGAAGAAATAAATGAACAAAAATCCAATATTCAAAAAGCCATAGAATCCTTTGAGAATATAAAGGATTCAGTAGATGAGATTAAGCCAAAGATAGACAAGGCATACGAAGAATCTCAGAGAATTATAGAGAAAAAAGATGATATCCTAGTAAACATCAATCTAGTAAGCGAGATATCTGAAAACTCAGCAGCAACAGCTCAGGAAATAGCTGCATCAGCCGAGGAGATGAGTGCATCAGTTGAAGAGGTAACCTCATCAGCAATTACACTTAACTCCATGACAGAGGAAATGAAAGAAAGAGTTGAGTTTTTTAAGATGGACTAAAAATTTAGACCTATGATTTTAAAAATTAATATATAGATTAAAAATAAGCTGGGCATATGCACCAGCTTATTTTTAATTAAGGGAGTTTATTTATATTTTGAATTTTTCTATATGCACGTCTAAATCTCTTGCAAGCTCATATAACTCATTAGCTTGGTTTTTTACATTCTGGATATCATTTAATTGATTCATAATACTAGCATTTACTTCTTGGGTAGCTGCTGAGGACTGCTCCGATACAGCTGAAATATTTTGGATATTAGTTGTTAGTAAAATACTGTTATTTGTCATAATTTCGATACTATCGTTCATTCCAGACAATTTATCAACTATATTATCAATAGCTGAATTTAATTTATCAAAGCTAGTTTCTGTTAGTGAAACAGCAGAGCTTTGCTTTTGTAAATCTTCCTTTATATTATCCATATTGCCAGATGCGACCTTAGTGGTATCAACAATTGTTGTTATTATTTCGCGGATGTTTTCTGCTGAATTACCTGATTGCTCGGCTAGCTTTCTTACCTCTTCAGCTACTACAGCAAATCCTCTTCCTGACTCACCAGCTCTTGCAGCTTCTATAGCCGCGTTTAAAGCCAATAAGTTAGTTTGTGAAGATATATCCAAAATAGTACTTAGTATCTGCTCGATATTTTTAGTTTCTTTAACCAAGGTGTTTATACTATCCTCGATGTAAGACATACCTGATATAGTGTTTTCGTTTTTAGATTTTAGTTCTAGTACAGCATTTTTTGCTTCTATATTACTAGTTTCCATAGTTTCGCTTTCTTGAGCTATTTTATTGCTGTAATCTTTTACTTTAGAGAGATTTTCATTGAACTCTACAGATATTTGAGAAGCTTTTTCAGTTTCTTCAGCTTGATTTTGTATTCCGAGGGATAGTTCATCCATAACCTTAGCGATTTCTTCAGAAATAGAGCTTACATCGTTGGCTTTTGTAGTCAAGTCTTCAGAAACGTTAACGACATTGTTAGAAGATAGCTTTACAGTATAAACTAGATTTTTTACGCTAGCTAGCATATTGGTAAACCTTGTTCCTAGTTCTCCTAGCTCATCCTTGCTCTTTATATGAGCTACTGCAGTAAGGTCTCCTTGCTCTCCTTTTTCCATTGATTCCTTTAATGTTTTTATAGGGTTAGTTAGACTTTTAGATACATAGATACCTATAATAAGGGCAACTATAATAAATGCAGCAAACAAGCCGATAAGAGTCATCATCATGGACATAATCTCTGAATACACTTCTTTTTTATCAATCATTCCGATTAGTACCCAGCCTGTTTTATCATTGCGAAGTGAATAAATAAATTTATCTGTTCCAAATACATTGGCTTCAAATGAGCTAGTTTCTTTGTCTATTAATTCACCTACCCAGTCTGCTTCCTCAGGATTAGTGAATGCATTTTCTACGACTTGGTCTTTAGTGTCCTCATCGGTATCAATTCTATTGGGATTTAAATTTTTTCCTAGTAAATCTTCTCTTTTAGAAGCTAGTATCATACCTGTTTTGTCTAGAAGAATTACTTCTCCTGTTTTTTCTATATTAGTATCACTAAATAAGCTAGATAGATTTGAAATATCTATGTCTATACCTGCAACGCCTATCTGATTTGAAGCTTCATCTTTAATTTCTTTAGTAGCAGTAACTACAGTATTGCCAGTAGCCACATCTGTATAGGCATCTTGCCATAAAATAGCACCACTATTGGTTAATGATTCTTTATACCAAGACTTTCCAGTAGGGTCATAACCCTCAGGAAGCTCAGTTTCTGGATATATATACATATTTTTGTTCTTAGTAGCTATATATACATTTAAGATTTCATTGTTTGCATTAATGAAACCATTTAATTCTTTTTTTACAATATCTGCCTCTATCACTGCAGATGATTTTGCTATAGAATTCTCTGTTAATTGCGATAGTATAGCTTCGTAACCACTATAATTTTCATCGATGATAGAACTTATATTGCCTACTGTAGTGTTAAGCTGCTCAGTATAAGAATTACTAAGCGTCTTATACAGGATCATATTTGAAACAAAGCCTGTTGTAAGCATAGGAATAAGTATGATTAATGAAAATATAAAAACTAGCTTTTTCTTTATTGAGCTAAAACCCATTTTGATGCCCCCTAATTAATGAATTGTTTATAAATACCTTATATATCTTATTATATATAAAAAAAATTATATATAGTTCTTAAGATATAATTTATGAACTTTAAACTTTGGAATTATAAAAAAGAGTTATGGATTATGTCAGCTTTTATAAATTTATGATAAAGTATATATAGAAATTTATTAAAATGTAAATCCATAAGCATATAAAGCTATAAGTATATAAATTACTAAGAGAAAAGAGGTGAGGGTTGCCATTATGAGTATTGTATGCAATATATTTGGAATTCCATCTATAAAAAAAGGTAATGCAGAGGTATCTTTTCCATATAAAAAAGCCAAAGCAATATTTTTCTATCTTTTAGTAAATAATCACTCAACTAGAGATGAGCTTGCTAGCTTATTCTGGGATGAGTTATCAGATTCTCTTGCCAAGAAAAATCTCAGGAATGCGCTTTATCAGATAAGAAGTTTACTCGGTGATGACATACTGCTATCCTCTGAAAAATCTCTTGTGGTACTTAATACGGACATAATTACCTATACAAATCCTGAAGCTTTGTCTGAGCCAGAAGTATTTATCAAAGCATATAAAGGGGAGTTTCTGCAAGGATTTTCAATTAAGAATGCGCCTTTGTTTGAGCAGTGGTATACGCAAGCAAAACAGCAATATAAAGAAAAGTATATTCAAAATTTATACACATCCATAAATGAAGAAAAAGCAAAATCTGAAATAAACTGGAATAAAATAATAAAATACGCAAAGCTACTCACTGAAGTAGATGATTTTGATGAAAAAGCATATCAAATTCTTTTAGAAGGCTACAAGAATACCAAAGCGTACAGTCAAGCTATAGAGAGCTATAATAAGCTAAAGTCTACGCTTGAAAGGGAACTTGGCATAGAGCCAGATGAAGCAACTACGACTATATTTAATGAAGTACTAGATGCTATGAATGAGAAAAGACAAAATACAGTCTCAGATTTTTCTGAGTCCTTTGGAAAATATTCTCAGCTCAGACTTTTAGAGCAAAATCAAGAGGAATTTATGCTAGATAAGCCTCCTACCTCATTTGTGATTTTAGGAGAGGCAGGAATAGGAAAATCCAATCTGATATCAAACTTTTTAAATAGATTAGATAAAAAAACAGTTTTGATTTTCAAGTCCAAGTGTATCAAAACTCAGAAAAATCATCCATATAGCTATTTTAAGAATTTATTGGTAAACGAAATTGGTGACAAGGCTCTAATAAATAGCTGGAATGAGCATCTTAAAAGCATAATTAGCATGATGGAAGGTAATGAAGAAAGCATTTTAGACCTCATGGAGAGTTTTTTCTGGGATGCTTTTGTGGCTATGTTTAAAGACAGCAATTCTAAAATAATACTGTATATAGAAGACATTCATAACATGGATGAAAAAAGCAGGAATCTTTTAGAGTATTTGCTCACTAACAATATAAGCACATACATGATAGGAAGCAGTAGCATTAAAGATAAAAATATGATTTCGAAGCAGTTTTTAGCTTTGATTGAAAATCAAAGGCTTGAATTTATTAGTCTTTCACGCTGGGATTACAGTAAGGTAAAGCTATTTATAAGTCAGCAGCTTCCAAAGCATATGCAAACAGAAACTCTATTTGATGATGTTTATTTTGAAACTCAAGGGAACTTCTTGTTTATAAAGTATTATGTAGCTGCAGTTTTAAGTGGAAAAGATCCAAAGAGAATAAGTAGTGACATGGTTTTTTATTTTGAGGAAAGACTAAATGATTTATCAAACCCTGCTCAGGATGTGGCAAAGCTAATCTCGTTTTTCTTTGAAGATACTAGCTTTGAAATGATTAATAGCCTTTCTGACATAAAGGAAAGCAAGCTTATAGATGTAATTCAGGAGCTTACAGATAAAGACATCCTCAAAGAAAGCATTCAAAATGACAGTATAAGATTTTCTTTTACTCATCCGAAGCTCAGACAGTACATATACGAAAGTCAAACGGAAATCAAAAGAAGGTTCATTCATAATCAAATTGGAGATGTTATCGAAAAGCAGCTTCACGACAAGCCTGCAGATATGGATTTATACCATAGACTGATATTTCATTACATGAGAGGGGCAAATAAAGTAAAGGCGCTAGATTATAGTGTAAAGAGCCTTAATCGCTATCTTAACTACTCTCATGAGCTGTTTCCAATACTTGCATCTGGGGATGAAGCTTTATTTAAGGATGCATATATGAGCAGAAAGCAAACCCAGGCTTACTTATTAGAAATAGAAAATCTGCTAAAAGAGGTAAGACAAAAAGAAGGTCAGACCAGAGATGTAATTATAGGAGAAATTGCATTTTTACATATGAAAGGCAGATATCTAATCAGGGAAGGTAGCTATGAAGAAGGAACTAAATATATAAATGAAATGATTAGCAAGTCAATAGAAATAAACGACGATGACTACGCTCTAGAGGCATATAAGCAAATGATTTACTACTGCATACAAATTAGTGAAGCTGATAAGATGCAAGAATATATTCAGCTTGCTCTAGATATTGCCATAAGGAGAAACTATCATAAGGAAACAGGTATAATACTTAGATTTAAGGGACTTTACTATATACTTAAAAAGGAGTATACCCTTGCTAGGGAAGTTCTCACTAGCTCTATTAACACCTTTACTATAAGTAAAGAGGTGGCAGAAAAATATGCACTTAATATTGCAGCTGCATATAATTATATAGGGGAGATACATAGGATAAACAATAACTACCATGAAGCAATAATAGCCTATGAAAAAGCTATAGAGATAGGAAAATCGAAAAATGCCTATACCAGTCTTATGGTATTTTGCATAAATGCTGGGCAAGCTATGTATCATAAAAAAGATTACGATAAGGCAAAAGAGTACCTAGATTATGCTAAACATTGTCAGTCTATGGTAGACATACTTTGGAAAAAGGCTGTACTAGATGTCTATTTAGGCCTGATTTATATAATTAATAAAGATAAAGCTTCTGGTATGAAGCTGATAAAAACTGCTGAAACTGAAGCTAAAAAAATGAAAAACCCTGAAGAAATAGGACTGGTAGCTTGGGCAAAGCAAGAAGCTAAAGCACATCTAGAAAGCAGATAAAAATCTGAAATCTAGGTGTGCTTTTTTAAGTTCATTTTAAGTTACTCCCCTATAATGACTTTATGGAATTAAAAAAACTTTAGGAGGAATATAAAATGAAAAAAAGACTGGCAGGTATGTTTCTAGCTTTGATGCTTATAATTATGCCTTTTACAGGATGTACGGCTCAAGATGCAGTAGGAACTACAGTAACAGAAACTTCTAGTGCATTACAAATTGATTCAACTTATTTTACTGACAGAGACAGCAAAATTGACTACGAAGAAAGTACAGCATCTAAAATCGTGCTCAGCTCGACCACTGCTAAAATAACTGGAGATGGAGCGAAGCTAGAAGATAAGACTGTAAAGATAACTAAAGAAGGAACCTATATTTTATCTGGTAGCAGTGATGGATTAAATGTAGTTGTCGAAGCGGCTGACACAGAAAAAGTATGGCTGGTATTTGATAATATTTCTATGAAAGGAGTTTCAGCTCCTATTCAAGTGTTAACAGCAGATAAGGTATTCATTACCCTTGCTACGGGCTCAAAAAATACTATTGAAGATATAGACGTGGCAGAGAATGAAGAACTAAATGCTGCAATATATAGCAAAAGCGATTTAACAATCAATGGAAGTGGAAAGTTAATAGTAAATGGAAAGTACGAGCATGGGATTAAGTCGAGTGATGACCTTAAAATGCTTGGAGGAAGCTTTGTAATCACAGCTGCAAATGATGGACTAAATGCAAACGATGCACTCAATATCAAAGATTCAGTAATAGAAATTTCTGTAAAAGGCGATGGAATTCACAGTGATAAAAATGTATATATAGATGGAAAAAGCCTTAATATAAAAGAAAGTGAAGAAGGTATAGAAGGGAAAGTTGTAGATATAGCAAGTGGGGATATTGATATAAAATCTTCTGATGATGGAATAAATGCTACCGATTCTTCTTTGAAGACAGATACTTTATCAACAGCTACACCTCAAACAGCAGATGGCAAAGAAACTTTAAATAAAAATATAAAAAATAGACAAATTCCTCCTGAGGGATTTGATAAAATGCCAGCAAATTTTGAAGATTTGCCAGCAGATGTGCAAGAAAAAATCAAAAATAGACCAGAAAGACCAGAAGGTGAAGCTGTTCCTGAAGGCCAAATGCAAAGACCAGAGGGAATGCCTCGTGGTGCAGGCTTTGAAATTCAGGAAGGAACTGAAATTATCATAAGAGGAGGAGACTTATATATAGATGCGAGTGGCGATGGCATAGACTCTAATGGAAACTTAACTGTATCTGGAGGCAAGGCTGTAATCGAAGGCTCAGGGAGTCGAGGAGATGGAGCGATAGATTATAATGGAACAGGCTTAGTAAAAGGTGGAGAAGTGTTAGCTCTTGGAGGAAGTGATATGCTTCAAAGCTTTTCTAGTGAATCTGCTCAGAGTCATATAGTAGTAACAGCTAAAGAATTGATAGCAGTAGGAGCAAAAATTACTATTAAAGACGAAGCAGGTAAAATTTTATATGAGCATATCAACAAAAAAGCATTTTCTGCTTTAGTATATAGTAGCAAGGATTTAGTTAAGGCTAAAAACTACACTGTTCAAATAGGTGATACTATACTAGAGACCATTTCTAAATAAGCTTTAAGATTGATGTAAAAAAATGGCAATAAATTATGGAAATTTGTATTTTACTAGGTTAATTATAGATTTATATATATAAGCTCATTTTGAAAACTCCTCTACTACACCAGAGGAGTTTTCTTGTGTATAGAAGATTCTGAAAATTACCTCTTGCGTTAACATATAAAAAAATTTATATTTTTGAATTTTCAACGAAATTTCGAATTTGTTTTGTCTCCGTGGACAAAATGTACTTTTTGCTCTTCACTAAACACCTTGTTTATGGTAAAATGATACCGAAGAAGTAATCATTAATATTATAATTTTTAGGAGGAATGAAATGAATAACTTATTGGCAAAATGGAACCAAATAAGTCTAGTTAAACGTATAATCATCGGTTTAGTTATCGGTATCATACTAGCACTTACAGTTCCAGAGCAAGCAAAAGGTGTAGTGATTCTTGGATCTCTATTTGTAGGAGCTTTGAAAGCGATTGCTCCAGTATTAGTACTTTTCCTAGTAATGTCTGCAATCTCTCAGCATAAAGCAGGACAGCAAACAAACATGAAGTCTATAATAGGACTTTACCTACTAGGAACATTCTTAGCAGGACTTATAGCAGTACTTGCAAGTTTTGTATTCCCACTTACATTAACACTTCCAGGAACTGAAGGACTTGGAGATTTAACTCCTCCAGGAGGCGTTACAGAAGTTCTTAAAACTCTTCTTATGAACATAGTTGATAACCCTGTAAAAGCAATATTCAATGCAAATTACATAGGTATTCTTGCATGGGCTGTTCTTTTAGGATTAGCTCTTAAGCATGCGGCTCAATCAACTAAAGATATGATTTCTAACTTTGCTGATGGTATAGCTCAGATGGTTAGATGGGTCATCAATCTAGCTCCGTTTGGTATCATGGGATTAGTTTTTGATGCTATTGCTACTAGCGGAATAAGCACACTTTTAGGATATGGACAGTTAATCATGCTTCTAGTAGGAACTATGTTCTTCGTAGCATTAGTAGTTAACCCTATCATTGTTTATGTTTACACTCGTAAGAATCCTTACCCACTTGTATTAAAATGTCTTAAAGACAGTGGTATTACAGCATTCTTTACTCGTAGTTCAGCTGCGAACATCCCTGTTAATATGAGTCTTTGCGAGGAGTTAAAGCTTGATAAAGATACTTACTCAGTATCTATTCCTCTAGGAGCAACTATTAACATGGCAGGAGCTGCGATTACTATTTCAGTACTTACTCTTGCAGCGGTTAACACTCTTGGTATTGAAGTTGATTTAGCTACAGCAGTAATCCTAAGTGTTCTAGCAGCAGTATCTGCTTGTGGAGCATCTGGAGTTGCTGGTGGATCATTACTTCTTATTCCTCTTGCTTGTAGCTTATTTGGTATTCCAAATGATGTAGCTATGCAGATGGTTGGAGTTGGATTCATTGTTGGAGTTATTCAGGATTCATGCGAGACTGCTCTTAACTCTTCTACAGACGTATTATTCACTGCTACAGCTGAATTTGCTAAAATGCGTAAAGAGGGTAAAGTTTTTGATATGATTCCTCACAAAGCTAAGTAATAAGATAAAGTAAAGCCAGTTTCTTTAATTAGAAACTGGCTTTTTTTTATCACTACAAACAACTTAAAATTTGACATAAAGTTGTTTGTATGCTATACTACTAAAGTTGTCAAAAGTTGTAACATTCTTTCTTAATTGTTTCATTATGCGTTTAAAATTTGATTTTAAACTTGCATCTAAATTAAGTCTAAAAAACTTTTTCAATTTTTTCTTTTTAAAACCTTCTATTTAGTTCACATTAGAAAGTTTATTTCAAATTCTGGATATCTCATTTTTTTAGGTATGAATAATACCCTTACTTTTTTGTACCTATAAATTATAAAACATAGATTTATGTAATAGAAAGATATACATATTTTTAATCAAGGAGGGAAAAATGAATATAATAGAATTTTTTATTTCTAGATGGGATGCCATATTGCAGATGACTATATCCCATTTTAGTATTGTTATTTTAGCAATGATTATATCTATAGTATTGGGCGTTATTATAGGTATATTAATTACAAACAATAAGCAATTAGCAAAGTTAATTTTAAATATAGCTAACATACTTATGACAATTCCGAGCTTAGCTTTATTTTCTGTATTGATTCCAATTATGGGAATAGGTAAAGCACCTGCAATAGCCGGATTGGTACTATATACACAATTGCCAATAATTAGAAATGTATACACAGGAATTATTACAATAGATCCAAGTATTATAGAGGCAGCTAAAGGTATGGGACTAAGCAATTCCAAAATAATGTTAAAAATAAAGATACCTCTTGCTTTTCCAGTTATTATGGCTGGTCTTAGAACTGCTACGGTAATGGGAATTGGTATTGGAGCTATAGCAGCATATATAGGAGCAGGCGGATTAGGCGAATATATATTCCAAGGTATAAACAGAGGAAATGACAGAATGATAATAATTGGAGCTATCATGGTATCTTTAATTACTATATTAGTAGATAAAAGTTTAGGTTTAATTCAAAAGAAATATGAACTGTAAGAGGTGATATGGATGATAAGGTTTGAAAATGTTGTAAAAAAATATAATGAGCTTGATAAGATGGCTGTAGATAACTTGAATTTGCATATCAAAAAAGGTGAAATCTGCATGTTGTTAGGACCTTCTGGATGCGGAAAAACTACTACTATGAAAATGATAAACAAACTCATAAAATCTACATCGGGAAATATATATATAGATGATAAGAATATAGATAAGGTAGATCCAATAAAGCTAAGGTTATCTATTGGATATGTAATTCAAGGAACAGGCTTATTTCCTCACATGACTATAGGTGAAAATATAGCGATGGTTCCAAAAGAACTTGGCTGGGATAAAGCTAGGATTGATGCAAGGATTGACGAATTACTAGAGCTTATGGAGCTAGACCCTAAAGTTTATAAAGACAAGAGGCCAAAAGATTTAAGTGGAGGCCAAAGGCAAAGAGTAGGAGTTGCAAGAGCTCTTGCGGCAGACCCTCCAGTTATGCTTATGGATGAGCCTTTTGGAGCATTAGATCCGATTACTAGAGGAAAATTACAAGATGAATTTCTTAGAGTTCAGGAAAAATTAGGAAAAACTATTGTATTTGTTACTCATGATATTGATGAGGCTATAAAAATGGGAGATAAGATAGCGATAATGAAAGAGGGGAAGTTAGTGCAGTATGCTTCACCAGCTGAAATATTATCTCAGCCAGCAGACGATTTTGTAGCTGAACTTATTGGTGGCAATGGAGCAATAAAGATGATGAATCTAATAAAATGTAAAGACGTATTGAGAAAACTTCCTAATATTGATATAGAATCTGAATCTATATTAGCTCTTAATTTAATGAAAGAGCAAGGGGTTAGAAATATCATTGTAAAAGACAAGAATCATAAGATCTTAGGTTATGTGAGATATAAAGATGCTTTTAAAAACCAAAATGCATCTCTAGCTGATATTTTAAACGAAATAGGCGAAACAGTAAGTCCAGGAACTACTTTGAAAGAAGCTCTTTCACTGATGTTTTCCATGGGAAGAAAGGCCATTTTTATATCAAAAGAAAAAGGAAGCATAGATGGAATAATAACTATGGATGACCTTTTGAAGGCGGTGAACGATGATGAGCAAGATGAAGATACGCTCAGCTGATATAAGGCAGTTTGCACTTATGACTATTATAGTAGTCATACTAGCAATGCTCAGCTACTACGTTGTGAACTATCCCCAAGATAAAATAGTGGAACGGTTTATAAGTTATGAAAGAATTCTTAGAGCTACTAAAGAGCATATATATATAGTTGCAATTTCAAGTGTATTGTCTATATTTACAGCAGTTCCATTAGGAATACTAATTACAAGGACTAATTTTAAAAAATTTGCAAACAAAGTCTTAGGAGTTGTAAATATAGGACAAACTATTCCTAGCTTAGCAATTGTAGCTTTGTTTGTAGGTGTGTTTGGTATAGGTGCCAAAACAGCAATACTTGCACTTTGGATTTATTCTTTACTTCCTATACTTAGAAATACTATGGTTGGGATTTTGAATTTAGATGAGTCTGTTCTCGAAGCTGCAAGAGGTATGGGGATGACTCAGTTTAGAATATTAAACAAAATCGAACTTCCTTTAGCTATGCCAATAATATTGGCAGGAATAAGAACGGCTATAACTATAAATATAGGGACAGCTGTATTAGCAGCCTTTGTAGGTGGAGGCGGTTTAGGAGACCTTATTATTTCTGGAAACAATATAAATAGGTGGCAAATAAGAGTTCTAGGAGCATCATTTCCTGCTTTACTAGCTATATTTGTAGATACTATGTTTGCATTTATTGAAGAAAAAACTGCAGTATAAAATTTAAAAGGAGTGATATTATGGTAAGAGTTAATATGTTTTCAAAAAGATTATCTATGTTATTTGGCTTAATTATGGTGGTTCTACTAATTTTATCTGGATGTACATCAGGAACAAATGAATCGCAAAATAAAATAAGAGTAGGTTCAAAAGATTTTACAGAGCAATTGATTTTAGGGCAAATTACATTATTAGCTTTAGAAGATGCTGGTTTTGAAGTAGAAGACAAAACAAATGTAGCAGGTTCAGAGCAGGTGAGAAGTGCACTTGAAAATGATGAAATAGATGTTTATTGGGAGTACACAGGTACTGGATGGTTGATGCATCTACAAAAAGACGAAGTAATAACAAATTCTCAAGAAGCCTACGAGAAAGTAAAAAGTGAAGATAAAGAAGCAAATGATATAGTATGGCTTGACTATGCTTCACTTAATAATACTTACACAATTATGATGAATAAAGATGATAGCGAAAAATTAAACATAAAGTCTATTAGTGATATGGCAAACTATGTAAATGAAAATCCTGGGCAACTATCTTTTGCAGCTGACCATGAATTTACAGCAAGACCAGATGGTCTTCCAGCTTTAGAAGACGAGTATGGTTTTGCATTTGATGGAGATAGTTTGAAGGTAATGGATATAGGTATAGTTTATAGAACTCTAAAAGATAGACAAGTTGACTCAGGTATGGGATTTGCAACTGATGGAAGAATAGCAGCTTTTGATTTTGTAAATTTAGAAGATGATATGGAATTTTTCCCTGTATACAACGCAGCTGCTACACTTAGAGCTGAAACTTTAGAAAAACATCCTGAATTAGCTGATGTGCTCAACAAAATAACAGAAAAACTCGACAATGAAACAATGATAAAAATGAACTATCAAGTTGATATTGAGGAAAAAGAGCCAAAAGAAGTTGCAAAAAATTGGTTAGAAGAAGAAGGTTTAATTAATAAGTAAAAAATAATTAAATAAAATAAATAAAACCCTATTTAAGAGTAAAATGGAACCTATGTCAAGGACATTTTAAATCTTAGATAGGGTTTTTTGTGAAATTTTACTAGCTACTTTACAGCTATTAATGCCATTTCTCTTATAACCTTGCATGCTACGGCTGTAGACATGCCACTTTGGTCGTAGTGAGGAGACAGCTCTACTGCATCCATGCCTACGATGTTATTAAGTCTTGAAAACTCTTTAAAAGCTCCTACAAGCTCTAAGAAGCTTATTCCCCCTGGCTCTATAGTTCCAGTGCCAGGAAAGATTGAAGGGTCTAATACGTCCAAATCTATAGTTATATAAACAGGCTTGTCTTTTAATTCATCAATAACTTCTTTTAAGCCATCTAATGAAAATGGATGCATATCCACGTGGTCTTTTGCCCAAGTAAATTCTTCCTTTGTTCCAGAGCGAATTCCAAACTGATGAATTCTTCCATCACCTAAAAAATCGTGACAACGTCTTAGAACTGTAGCGTGAGAAAGCTTTTGGCCCATGTAATCCTCTCTTAAATCAGCATGTGCGTCTAAGTGGATGATATGAAGGTCATTGTACTTTTCATATACGCTTTGTACGCTTCCTAGGGTAACTAAATGCTCTCCACCTATCATAAAAGGAATCTTACCTGTATTTACTATAGCCTTAGAATGCTCTTTTATCATATCTATGATTCTTTGAGGATTTCCAAAAGGGAAATCTAAATCTCCAGAATCAAACAGCATATAATCTTCTAAATCCTTGTTTAAGTAAGGACTGTAAGTTTCTAGTCCAAAGGAGTCGTTTCTCATGATGTTAGGAGCAAAACGAGTACCAGGTCTAAAAGATGTAGTACCGTCAAAAGGAGCCCCAAATAATACTATCTGAGACTCTTCAAATTCATTATCAAAACCTATAAAGGTAAAAATATTCTTATTCATTGTCTAGCATCTCCTGTACATAAGATGGAAGAGCAAAGCATCCTACATGAAGCTGAGGATTGTAGTATTTAGTCTTGATGCCAAGAGCGTTCCATTTATCAAAATCAACATCCTTAATAGGATCTAGCTTTTTAGATGCAAATCCAAATAACCAGTGTCCTGATGGATATGTAGGCATATGGAACTGATATACTTTTGAAATAGGGAAGATGTTTTTAATCTTTTTGTGAGCGCGCTTCATTTCATGAGAAAATTGGTCATAATATGGGCTTTCACTTTGATTTACAAGTATTCCGTTGTCTGAAAGTATATTAAAGCAATTTTGATAAAATTCAGTAGTAAATAAACCTTCTCCAGGTCCTATAGGGTCAGTGGAATCAACTAAAATAAGGTCGTATACTTCTTTAGTATCAGCTACAAAGCGAATACCATCTTCAAAATAAAGACTTACTCTAGGGTCATCTAGCTTAGATGCAGTGATAGGAAGATACTCCCTAGAAACATCTACAACTAGCTTATCTATTTCTACCATATCTATTTTTTCTATATGAGAATATCTAGTAAGCTCTCTAACTGTACCGCCATCGCCACCGCCTATAACAAGAACCTTCTTGATACTAGGGTTTGTAGCCATAGCAACATGTGTAATCATATCGTGATAGATGAATTCGTCTTTTTCAGTTACCATCATAAGACCATCAAGAGTAAGAAACTTACCAAACTCTTCACTTTCAAATACATCTACATCTTGAAATTCACTTTTTCCTGTATATAAATGCTGCTTTACTTTAATAGAAAAGCGCACCTCATCCGTTTGTTGCTCTGTGTACCATAACTCCATAATAAACCTCCTAAGATGCTATCTCTGAATCTGTTTGAGGCTTGAAATGAACCTCACCTAAATCTTCTTTAGCAAAAGCTTTGATTTTATCAACTGGTCCTCTAGGTACTTCGCTAGTTTCCCATTTCTCAGCTTTTAAAGAATTACTTAAGTATTCAAAGCCAATCCAAGGATTTACACTATCTCCGCAAGTAAATAGGTCTACAGCGGCATATCCAAATTCAGGCCAAGTATGAATAGTAAGGTGAGACTCCTGAATAATAACAGCACCGCTTACGCCCCATGGATTGAACGTATGAAACGCACTTTGCACGATAGTTGCATTAGAGCGAATAGCTGCTTCGTTCATATGTTTTTCAATTTCTGAATGGTTATTTAACACCTCTTTATCACAGTTATAAAATTCAACAAGAATATGTCTTCCTAGTTGTTCAATTTTCACACGTATCACTCCTTTATTTACAGAATAGTTTTGGTTTAATAGCAAAATTATAGTACGTATATTTTGCAGTATAATTAGTTTCATTTTGGTAAACTTAATATTTATCTATGGGGTGGTTTCGTATAGATAAACCTTAAGTTGAATTAAAATATGGTTTACTAAAAGTAAACTTTAAGTTTATTAATACTAAAACAAAATACAGCATTTTTGACTGCTTGTCAACACCTAAATCAAAAATAAAACAAAAAATTTACATATTAATTTATCAGAAAATTTCAAAAATGAAGACGTTGTAATTCTAATGAATTTTAGAGAATTGTCTTATAATTTTTAAACTAAATTATCCAACTTTTATGCAGATATTATGAAAAGGTTTTATATAAATTTCACTCATATATTTCGATATAAAAATAATGCTAAAAAATCAATATTTCGTTAAAAATTGAATATTAATTTTGATATTAATTTGAAAAAAATCAAAAAAAATAAAACTGCCAAAATTAAATTTTGACAGTTTTGTATAAATTTTATATATGAAATTAACGTCTTAAAACTAACTTTGAATTAACATTTCATAGTAAAGCTTAATCTCAAATAGCTATTGAAGACACGTTGTTGTGTTTTAATACCTTGATAAATTCGCCAGAAGGGTCGTGATTATCAGTAAGTACGCTTTTTTGAGTTTTAAGCACTTCGATATAATCGATTATTTCTTTTGTTATCCTCTCGCCAGGACTTAGTACTGGTATACCTGGAGGGTAAGCCATGATGTATTCTCCTGCGATTTCACCTACAGAATCAGCTAGAGGAAGAATTTTCTTTTGCATGTAAAACGCATCTCTAGGTATGATTACAACTTCAGGATTCTTTAGCGGTTTAACTTGACAGTCAAATTCAGGCTTTTTATATTTTACGCTTATATCCTTTAGTGCAGATACTAAAGCGCAAAGGGCTTCTTTTGTATCTCCAAGGCTTATGATAGCAAGCACATTGTTGATATCGCCTAGCTCCATTTGGATATTATATTCGTCTCTTAATATATCATATACCTCAAACCCTGTAAGCCCTATACCAGTTACATTGATGCTAAGCTTTGTTTCGTCAAAAGCATAAACACCATGAGCATCAATTAGCTCTGTAGAAAAAGCATAAAGACCTTCTATTTCATTTATTTCAGCTCTTGCACTTCTAGAAAGCTCTAGAGTATCTGTAAGCATCTTTTCTCCTCTTGTAGCTAGGATTTTTCTAGCTCCATCAAGACTTGCCATAAGTAGATAGGATGCACTTGTGCTTGTTGTGAGGTTAAGTATTGTTTTTACTCTGTCCTTATCTATGATGTCTCCTTTTAAAAGAAGAGCTGAGCTTTGAGTGAGAGAGCCTCCTGTTTTATGAAGACTTACTGCTGACATATCTGCTCCAGCTTCCATAGCGGACATAGGTAGTTCATCATGAAAATGAAGATGTGCTCCATGAGCTTCATCTACAAGTACTGCCATGTCATGTTTATGACATAGCTGGGTTATATCTTTTAGCGCCGAAGCTGCTCCATAGTAGGTAGGATTTATAAGAAAGACAGCTTTTGCATCAGGATGAAGAGCTATGGCTTCCTTTATTTTTTCAACAGTTACTCCCATTGCTATGCCAAGACGAGTATTCATCTCAGGCTGAACATATACAGGAGTAATGCCTCCTAATATAAGAGCATTTATTGCAGATTTATGAGCATTTCTAGGTAAGATTACCTTATCTCCTGCTTGGCAGGCACTCATAATCATAGCTTGTACTCCAGAAGAAGTACCGTTTGTAAGGAAAAAAGCATGGTCAGCGTCGTATGCATCTGCCATAAGCTGCTGAGCTTCTTTTATTACACCTACTGGATTACCTATATTATCTAGGCATTTCATAGAGTTGACATCTATCCTCATGACTTTTTCACCGAAGAAGTCCACCAACTCCTTGGTTCCTCGCCCGTGCTTGTGGCCGGGCACGTCAAAAGGCACAACGTCTCTTTGATCATACTGCATCATCGCTTCGATAAGTGGCAGTATTTCATGGTTTTGTTTCATAGTATCACTCCTTTATTTTGAAATAAAAAAAGTAATACTGCAAAAATGTACTATGGTTTCAATTCTATCAAAAAATTTTGAAATGTAAAGTAAAATTTTATTTATTTATGTTAAACTTTTTAATTCATTTATAATTATAAGTATTTACAGTAAAATAAAACTTAAAGACAATAAAGGAGGATTTGCTATGGAAAATACTGCTTATCCAAATCTACAGATTGATTTAAAGAAAATATATCAAAATGCAAAAAATCTAGTAAGCTTTGCTAATACTAATGGTATAAACATCACTGGAGTAGTAAAAGGAAGCGATTCCTCTAAAGAGGTAGCTAAAGAGTTCATAAAAGCAGGATGCATGGGCATAGCTGATTCAAGAATAGAAAAGCTAGCAAAATTAAAAGAAGAGGGTATAAAGGAAGATATGATGCTCCTTAGAGTACCTATGCTTTGCGAAGTAGAGCAGGTAGTAAGATACTCGGAAATAAGTTTAAACTCAGAAATAGTAGTTTTAGAAGCACTTAATATAGAAGCAAACAATCAAAACAAAATTCATAAAGTAATATTAATGGCTGATTTAGGAGACCTAAGAGAAGGTTATATTGATGAAGAAGAGCTAATAAAAACAGCTCTACATATAGAAACTAAGCTAGATAACCTTCATATGTATGGAGTAGGAACTAATCTTGGTTGTTTTGGAGCAATCTGCCCTGATGAATCGAATCTAGGAAAATTAGTTCAGATAAGTGAAAAGATTTCAGCGCTTATAGGAAGAAAGCTAGAAATAGTATCAGGAGGAGCTACAACTTCATTGCCACTACTATTTGATTCTAAGATGCCAAAAGGAATAAATCATCTTAGAGTAGGAGAGGCTATGCTTTTAGCTAGAGATTTAATAGATTTATGGGGTTATTCTATGGAAGGCTATCACACTGATACTTTTGTCCTTGAGGCACAGGTGATAGAGGTAAAGGAGAAGCCCTCACATCCTATTGGAAGGATATTTGTAGATGCTTTTGGAAATACGCCAGAGTATGAAGACAAGGGAATAAGAAAAAGAGCTCTTATAGCTCTAGGAAAAAAAGATATAGGGCATCACGACAGCCTGATTCCTAAATTAAAAGGAATAACAGTAGAAGGAAGCAGTAGTGACCATGTAATTCTAGATGTAACTGATGCAGTAGAGGAGATTCACGTAGGAGATATAATAGAGTTTGAACTTTATTATCAGGCTATGCTTTATCTTACAGCTTCGACTTCAGTTAAAAAAGTATATTTGTATTAAGCTGAGATTTTTATATCCTCAGTCTTATCTACTTGTGTAAAGTATATAGAGCTTACAAATGAAGTAAGTGGAGATACTAGTACTAGTCCTATACAGCCTACAAAGGTATGAAGCACTTCAGCGGCTATAGGTTTTGAGTTAAATATAGTTATGATATTTGTTCCTTGTGCCATATAGACCATCATTACAGAGATGTAGCTACCCATGTATGCAAGGAGCAGTGTTGTAGTTTGGCTTCCAACTACTGATTTTCCTATACGAATACCTGAATCAAATAAACTCTTGCGAGAAACTTTTGGGTGATTGATTTGGATTTCTTCGAGAGCAGAGGATATATCTATAGCTAAATCAAGTATAGCTCCAGAGCTAGCTAAATAGATTCCACCGTATAGAATTCCTGTAAGGTCTAGATTTTTGAATCCCGCATATATAAGAGATTCGCTCCACTGCATTACAGCACCATTTATCTCGAAAATATGACCAAAGGCTAGGGCGGTTATTGCAGTTATAAATGAGCAGGATATAGAGCTTATAATTGCGGCATAAGACTTTTTAGTAAAGCCTCCTACTAATAGTAGAGTAGTTATAGTAAGTGCATTTCCAACAAAAAGAGAAACTAAAATAGGAGAATATCCTTTTAGCATAAGCGGAATGAGAATCTTCCATATGCTAAGAAGGGCAAACAAAAAGCTAAGTAAAGTACGTACACCAGTAAAACCAGAAAAAACGATAAGCAAAACTGCAAATACACTAACTAGAAGTATTTCATTTCCTATGCGGTAATGATCTATTAGATTTGCAAATATTATTTTTTCTGAGGAGTCTTGCTCAATAAGAGCCCAAGCTGTATCGCCTGGCTCAAAAAACTTATCGAATTCTAGCTTACCAGTCAGCATATTTGTGCCTTGGATTTCTTTGCCCTTGTGATTTCCGCTTAGAATTTTTATAGTAGCAGTTTGTTCCCCTTGATTTATCATTCCAGTGTTATAAATACTTGTATTATCTACATCAATTATTTTAGCTCGTACGCCTTCAGCATTAACATAGATATTTTTTTCAAAACCAGTAGGTATGAATATGAGAATAGCTATGATAATAAAAAATAAAGCAGAAAATAAAATTTCTTTTTTTGATTTTTTAAATGAAGTACTTAATTTATCCAATTTTTCACCTCTATGTAAAAATGCCGGAATATACCGGCATTTTTAGTTTTATATAAACAACATAACTTTTGGGGGAGCTATGTTTTTATTAGAATAATGAAGCTTATCTAATTCCTACAGCTTTTAATGTTTTGAAAAACACATCAGTGTTGTCATAAGAACCATTAAAAAGCTCTGCACCTGCACCATAAGCAAATACTGGAACTGGAGTGCCGGTGTGAGAGTAAGATGTCCAGCCTATTCCAGCTTTGTTATTTAGAATGTGAGTCAAAGATACGCTTAGAGGATCATATCCTCCATACATGATAGAAGCTTCTTGATTATCTGTCCTAGCTTCTTCTTCCTTCATAGATTCTTCAAATCCAGCTTGGAGTTTTTTATATTCATAGTCAGTCATAGCAAGAGAATCACTGCTACCATCTGATGGAGCTTTTAGTCCGAAGTTTTGATTTATAATAGGCATTACATCATCTAGGGATTTGATTTGTCCGTTTGATTTCATTTCAGCTATCATATCGTCAAAAGCTACATAGCTCATTTTTTGATTTCTAAGAAGGTTAAATGCTGTGTCATATCCTGTGTAAGCTTGACCTATAGTAAGTCCACCTGTTTCATGGTCACCAGTTACTATGATTAATGTTTCATCAGGATGCTTATCTGCGAATTCCTTAGCTACCTTTACAGCTTCGTTTAGCTCTAGTGTATCAGCTATAGTGCTCATAGCATCATTGGCATGACAGGCCCAGTCGATTTTTCCTGATTCAGTCATCATAAAAAATCCATTTTCATTGTCTAGTACTTCTATGCCTTTTCTTACAAAATCAGAAAGCTTTAAATCGCCAGACTTGTAATCTATGGAATATGGCATAGAGCCAGAATCTTGAAGCTTTGGACTCTGAGCATATATCTTGCCAGAATTTTTATCTAGTTTAGCAAAATCTTCTTTAGTTTTTGTGATGGTATATTCATTTTCTGCTAGTATTTCATAGGCGTCTTTTTGGTCTTTTTTGTCTCCAGTAGGTTTGTTTATTGCTCCACCTGCAAAATAATCAATATTGCTAGTAGCCATTTGAATAGCAATATCATAATACTGATTACGGCTTTCAGCATGAGCATAATATGCAGCTGGAGTAGCATGATTGATAGTTACAGTGCTTATGATACCAATTTTTTTACCATTTTCTTTGAATATTTCAGTGATATTTTTAGCATCTTGAGTTTTGTCTACTTTTTTACCTATAACTCCAGAGTGCGTCTTAACTCCACTAGCAAAAGAGGTAGCAGTAGATGCAGAGTCAGGACAAAATGAAGTAGAATCCTGCGTAGTAGCCATACCAGCAATTGGGAACTGTGTAAACTCTAGCTCGCCTAAAGCCACTTTGCCACTTTCGTTGTTTCCAGTGTAGACCTGAGCTGCATTTACTTGTACATGGCTCATTCCATCACCTATAAACATGAATATGTACTTTGGAGTCTTGTAAGAAGTGCTGATACTGTTAGAATTGTCTGCAAAGCTTTGAGTGTTTACCCCTAGTAACTGAGCTGTTATCAAGGATATGATAATAAAACCAAAGAATAAAGCCGATAAAATTTTTTTGCTAGTAGTCATTTCATTCCTCCTAAATATTAGTATTGTACTTTTGTTGTAAATACAACAAGGTTCCCCGAATTCATTTGCAATCTTTGATTGCTTCAATGAGTGGAGTTCTTATTTCATGATAGAATGAAAAACTACTTAGTTAGTTAAATATAAGTGAATTTAAGTTTAAATTTGAGTTAAAAAAAGAAGACGCTTTACTCAGCGTCTTCTTTACTTATATTTTAAATTCGTTTTAAATCTAAATACTTCAATTCTTTTATAGGTTACTTACTTTACTTTTAAATAAAGCTTTAATCCATAAATTCAATTCAATATATCAATAATCAAATAAACTAAATCTTTAATTTATAGATAAACACCTTTTTCAAGGGTGGTTAGAAATTAATAATTTAATCTAAAGACTAGGTTTAAATCTGAATCTCACTTATCGTTTTTGGTGGAATCATACGCCCTTCACTCCTTCTACTAAATAAGTAAATAAGCATTGCCACTAAATCTTTTCATATAATATGAGTTATTTTGGTGGAATCAGCTCCTTTTATATTGAACTTATAGTATATATACCACGAGTAAATTTTATTAAACAAAATATTTGGATTTTTTTAAATTTATAGAAAAATATAATTAATACCTTGAAAAGCATTTTAAAAACCTCAAGTATAATATATACTCTAATTGAGAATACATTATGTTATATTTGGGTAAATAATAACCTAGAAGATTAACAATAGTATATTTATATAAAATGGGGGCAATTATGGAGACACAATCGACGAAAAAGAAAATAACCTTTAAAAAAATAACTATTACAATAATTTTTATGGTGATTATTGCAGTTATTTCATCATTTGGAAAACTACTTGATTTTTGGACAGATTTTTTATGGTTCAAAGAAGTAGGATATACATCTACGTATATTAAGCAGGTATTTGCAAAGCTTTATATAGGAATACCTTTTTTTGTTGCGTTTACAGTGTTTATGTATATATATCTTCAGCGCATAAAGAGTAACTATTATAAATATATGAACATACTGACTACAAAAGATGAAGAAAAAACTTTAAATCAAACTATGGGAGTAGTATCTGTTCTGACTGCACTATTCTTTTCATTTGGAATAGCAGGTTCTTTTTGGATGCAAATACTAAAATTCATAAATGCCACTTCTTTTAATATAAAAGACCCTATTTTTATAAAGGATATTGGTTTTTATGTATTTACTCTTCCTCTAGTAACAGAAATATTCACTTTTTTACTTGGATTTATTATATTTTTAATGCTTATAACTATAGTTATTTATATAGTACTTATTTCTATAAGACAGCCTATGGATAAGGAAGAATTGGGTAGTAAAATTAGACGGTTACGAACAGAGAATAGCTTTGTAAGTCTTCAAAAAAGAGTAATGGAATTGGCTTTAGATCAAATTATGCTAATTGGGGTAGTGTTTTTTGTAATAATAGCTCTTAGAAGCTATTTAGCTTCATTTGCACTTTTATATTCAGAAACTGGAGCTATATATGGAGCTGGATTTACTGACATCAATGTAACTCTAGGTGTATATAGAATTCAAATGGTAGTAAGCATTGCATCGGCAATAGCACTTATATTAGCAAGATATAAAAGAAATAAGAAATTAGCCGCTATTGGACCTATAGCTCTTGTTGCTGTTTACCTTCTAGGCCTAGGAGCTGAGATTGCTGTCCAAGCTGTCATAGTATCACCTAATGAATTGGCAAGAGAGAGAAAATATATAACTAACAGTCTGGAATACACTAAGATGGCATATGGACTTGATGACATAGACGTAGAGAACTTTTCTGTAGATCAAGATTTAACTTATGATGACTTGCTTGAGAACCAAGATACTATAAGTAATATAAGCTTAAACGATTACAGACCTACTAAGGAAGCATATAACCAGTTACAAGGACTTAGGAACTACTATAAATTTCACGATGTGGACATAGATAGGTATATAATCGATGGAAAGCTTACTCAGATGTTTCTATCTGTTAGGGAGCTAGATAAAGAGGCTCTTGACGACAATGCTAAAACCTGGGTAAACCAGCATCTTAAATATACTCATGGTTACGGCCTTACTATGTCTCCTGTAAACAAAGTAACTTCATCTGGACAGCCTAGTATGGTAGTAAGAAATGTCCCTCCAGTTTCAGATTATAAAGAGCTAGAGGTTACTGTACCACAGATTTATTTCGGAGAGCTTACAAATGATTATGTAGTAGTAAATACAGATGAACAAGAATTTGACTATCCAATGGGTGAAGAACTTCAAACCACCAAATATCAAGGAACAGCTGGTATTAAGCTTAACTTTTTAAACAAAGCACTATATTCAATCAGAGAAGGAAGCTTTAAGCTTTTAGTTTCAGGTGGAGTAAATTCTGATAGCAAGATTATAATAAACAGAAATATTATGGATAGAGTAAATAAAATAGCTCCATTTTTGAGTTATGATGAGGATCCATATGCAGTAGTTGTAAATGGAAAGATTTATTACATTATAGACGGATATACGACTACAAAATATTTTCCTTATGCAGAGCCTTTTAATGAAAATGCAAACTATATAAGAAACTCATTTAAAGTAATAATAGATGCCTATAATGGAGATGTAAACTACTATATAGTAGATGAAAAAGATCCTTTAGTAGAGACCTATTCGAAGATTTTTCCTAAGCTATTTAAGCCTATGTCAGATATGCCAAAAGAATTCATATCACATTTGAGATATCCTCAGACTATGTTTGACATTCAGGCTAAGATGTATGGAACCTACCACACAAATCAACCAGATATATTCTATAATCGTGAAGACAAATGGGAAATAGCAAAGCAGAATTATCAAGACAAAATTCAGGAGATGGAATCTCTTTACTTTACTTTTGAGCTTCCAGGTGAAGGCAAGCCTGAATTTGTTCTGAGCATACCATATACACCTACAGGAAAACAAAATATGACAGCATTTTTAGTAGCTAGAAATGATGGAGATAATTATGGCAAGCTGAAGCTGTATGAGTTTCCAAAATCCAAGACTATAATTGGACCAGAGCAAGTAGAAGCCAGAATAAGTAATAACGATGTTATATCTAGAGATCTTTCTTTATGGGATAGCAGAGGTTCTCAGGTTCTAAGGGGCAATATATTAACAATACCTATAAATAGCTCTATTTTATATATTGAGCCACTTTATATCAGAGCTGATTCGGAAAAAGCTATACCTGAGGTTAGAAGAATAATAGCATCTTACAATGATAAAGTAGTTATGGAAGATACACTCGAAAAAGCGCTTACAAGCTTGTTTGGAGGTCCGTCAGATCCAAATAAGCAGATAGAATCGTCTGTAAGTGATGAACCTATTGATATAGAGCAGATGCCAGTAGATAGTCCTCTACCAGAGGATGAGGCTGGGCTTATAAAGCAGGCAAATGAACTGTATGAGCAAGCTCAAGAAGCTTTGAAATCAGGAAGCTTAAGTGAGTACGAAAAGAAAATAAACGAGCTTGGAAATATTCTTAAGCTTTTGGAGCAGTAAAAGGAGTGACACTAGATGATTAATTATTTCAATCTGGCAGCTGTAACAGAGAAAGTCACAGAGGCTGTCACAGATGAAGTACAAACAGCAGTAGAAGAAAGTTTTAATTTAATAAAAACCTTAAAGGCGCTATTCTTAGCTTATGGGATGGACATAATAATAGGAATATTGATATTTTTAGTTGGACTTTATATTGCTAGATACGTAAGGAATTTGTCTAAGCGTATCATGAGAAAATCAAATGTAGATCCATCTGCTATAGGATTTATATCGCAGATACTTTATTTTCTACTTCTTATAATAGTTGCTATAGCGGCTCTTGGAAGGATAGGAGTTCCTACGAATTCATTTGTAGCGGCAATAGGAGCACTAGGACTTGCTATTGGATTAGCTCTTCAAAATAATCTTTCTAACTTTGCATCAGGGATATTAATACTTATATTTAAACCCTTTAAAGTAGGAGATTTCATTGAGGCAGCTGGGGTGTCTGGAAGCGTAAATGAAATCCAAATTATGAATACTATTTTATACTCAGTAGACAATAGAAAAATAATAATTCCTAACTCAAAGCTTACATCTGAGAATGTAGTGAACTTTTCTTCTGCTATAGATAGGAAAATTCAGCTTATGATAGAGGTCGATTACAATTCAGACTATAAAAAAGCTATCGAGCTAATAAAAACTATATTCAAAGAGGACCCAGATATTTATGATGAACCAGAACCTACAGTGGCGCTTCGAGAATTTGGAGAGAGTGGTATAAAGATATTCGCATTACCTAGTGTAAAAAATGAGAATTACTGGAATGCATACTATAGAATAATGCAAAGGATAAAGGACGATTTTGATGCTAATAACATTCAAATTCCATATCCTCACAGAATGCTTTACATGAAAAACTTAGATTAAGATAAAAATTAAAATATCTCAAGTGAGCTCACCTTAATGAAATCAAAGATGTATCTCAGATTTCTAGTAGCTTGCTATATTAAAAGTAAAGTAGCAGATTGAATTTTTTATTAAAAGTTCAATCTGTTTTTTATGATAGTGATATAAACATATCAAATGTAATAAATACAATTTAATTTTAAATATTGGATTATCTTGAAAATAAATTTAGAATAATAATAAAAAAATAATGGATTTTGGAATTTATATTAGAAAATATACAGATTTTATACTATAATCATAAATATAGCTGTTTTTTAGCTATATTAGTGGGTAAATGTGAATTAGAGGTCGTCTGACCAAAATAACTTTATCAGGAGGTAATATCATGGCAGAAAAATCATTAAAAGGTACAAGAACTCTTGGAAATCTTATCAAAGCATTTGCTGGAGAGTCTCAAGCTAGAGGCAGATACAATATGTTTGCAGAAGTAGCTGAAAGAGAAGGCTTCATGAGAATCGCAGAGGTTTTTAACGAGACAGCTGACAACGAGCGTATTCATGCAAAGATATTTTATGATCATGCAGTAGCAGGCTTAGAGGGAGAAGAGTTTCCAGTAGCACTTCACGTAGATGCGGATTATCCTGTAGTTATGGGAAATACATACACTAACCTAGTAGCAGCAGCTATGGGTGAAAACGAAGAGTGGACTGAGCTTTATCCAGAGTTTGCAAGAATAGCTGATGAAGAAGGTTTCCCAAAGGTAGCAGCTTCATTTAGAATGATAGTAGATATCGAAAAAGACCACGAAGAAAGATATCGTACACTTGCAGAGCATGTAAAAGCTGAAAATGTATTCAAAAGAGAAGACAAAGAGCTTTGGAAATGTATGTGCTGTGGATATATATTCGATGGCTCAGCAGCTCCAAATATCTGCCCTGTCTGTAAACAGCCTAAGGCATTCTTTAAACTTCACTGCGAAAGATTCTAAATATAAATTTAATTTTATTTTTGCAATTGAAATAGCTTGATATAAGTGATATAATTTTTAGCAATACAAAATCATATGTATAGGCTATGATGAAAAGTAGTAAAAAGTCCAAGTTCTACAGAGAGTGAGTGGTAGGTGAAAACTCACGTACTAAGCTTTTGAATCCGTTTCTGAGCTTTATCTTTGAAGGCGCTAGCTCTAGGAGATAACGTCTACCTACGTTACAGGTTCAAGTGGTCTTTGTAGACAATTTGGGTGGCACCGCGGAAGTATAAGCTTTCGTCCCTTTTTAGGGACGGGAGCTTTTTTGATTTCACAAAATTTGATAATAACATCAGTATTATTCTTTTGTATTATGGGTAGTTAGTAAATACTGAGTTATTATCTAAATCAAATATTAATTTTAGTGAGGGGGATTTACATGTTAGATATTAAAAGAATTAAAAGAGATTTAGAAGAAATCAAACCTTTAATGGCAAAAAGAGGAGAAAAAGATTTTAGCTTTGAAGAGGTAATAGAGCTTGATGACAAGCGTATAGAACTTCTTCAAGAAGTTGAAGCTTTAAAAAATGAGCAAAATGTAGACTCTAAGCTTATTCCTCAGTATAAAAAAGAAGGAAAAAATACAGATGAGCTTATGGCTAGATTAAAAGAGCTATCAGAGCAAATCAAAAATCTAGACGATAAAGTAAAAGAAGTAGAAGAGGACTTATTCCAAAAGCTTCTTAGAATACCAAACGTGCCACATCCAGATGTACCAACTGGAGATACTGACGAAGACAACTTAGAAGTAAGAAAATGGGGAGAGCCAACTGCATTTGATTTTGAAGCAAAAGCACACTGGGATATAGGAACAGACCTCAATATTCTAGATTTTGAAGCAGCTGGGAAAATCACTGGTTCTAGATTTACATTGTACAAAGATTTAGGAGCTAGATTAGAGCGTTCATTAATCAACTTCTTCCTAAATACACATACAGCTGAGCATGGCTACACAGAGGTACTTCCTCCTTTTATTGCTAACCGTACTAGCTTTATAGGAACGGGACAGCTTCCTAAATTTGAAGAAGATATGTTCAAACTAGAGGGCTTTGAGTATTTCCTAGTGCCTACAGCAGAGGTTCCAGTTACTAATATTCACCAAAACGAAATCATGAATGGCGATGATTTAACTACAAAATACTGCGCATACACACCTTGCTTTAGAGCAGAGGCTGGATCTGCTGGAAGAGATACTAGAGGACTTATCCGTCAGCATCAGTTTAACAAAGTAGAGCTAGTTAAATTTACAAAGCCAGAGGATTCTTACAAAGAGTTAGAAACTCTTACTGCAGATGCAGAAAAAGTGCTTCAGCTACTAGGACTTCCATATAGAGTAGTTCGTATATGCTCAGGGGATTTAGGCTTTACTGCAGCATACAAATATGACCTAGAGGTATGGATGCCTAGCTACAACAGATACGTAGAGATTTCTTCTTGTTCTAACTTTGAAGATTTCCAAGCTAGAAGAGCAAACATTAGATTCAAAAGAGACAAGGCATCTAAGCCTGAGTTTGTTCATACTCTTAATGGTTCTGGAGTAGCTATAGGACGTGCTCTTGCCGCTATACTTGAAAACTATCAGCAAGCTGATGGAACAGTAGTAGTGCCAGAGGTACTTCGCCCATACATGGGAACAGATAAAATAATAAAAAAATAATATAACTTTATGTAGTTTGTATTTTTAGGGTCTTCATTTGCAAGGAGGAACGCTATGAGCTTAAATGGCATCATGATGCAATACTTTGAATGGTATTTAGAAGATGATGGCAGGCTATGGAAAAAACTTAAAGACGATGCAAATCATCTTAAAGAACTAGGCATAACGGCTATATGGATACCTCCTTGCATGAAGGCTACATCTACAAATGATACGGGATACGGAATTTATGACCTTTACGATCTTGGCGAGTTTGATCAAAAAGGCAGTATCAGAACGAAATATGGTACTAAAGAAGAGCTTTTAGAAGCCATAAATGTGCTACACGATAACAATATAAAAGTGTATGCAGATATAGTGCTAAACCATAAAGCTGCAGCTGATGAGACTCAGAGGTTCATGGCTGTAGAAGTCGACCCTATGGATAGAAACAAAGAAGTATCGGAGCCTTATGAAATTGAAGGCTGGACGAAGTTTAACTTTGAAGGTAGAAACAATAAATATTCTGATTTCAAATGGTCATGGGAGCATTTTAATGGAACTGATTATAATCAAGAAACAGAGAAATCTGCAATATATCTTATCCTTGGAGAAAATAAAGACTGGGCACAGGATGTAGCTGAGGAATTTGGTAACTATGATTATTTGATGTTTACAAATATAGACTACAAGCATCCAGACGTATACAAGAGCACTATGGACTGGATAATCTGGTTTATAAATGAAACTAAAGTAGATGGAATTAGAATAGATGCTATCAAGCATATCAATGACTGGTTTATAAAAGACTTGGTTTTAAAAAGTAGAGCAGATTTTGGCGAAGAATTCTATGCTGTTGGAGAATATTGGTCAGTTGAAATGCCAACTATAGAAAGCTATTTGAGCGAAGTGGATTACCAGCTAGATGTATTTGATGTACCACTTCATTTTAAATTCCATGCAGCATCTTATGATGCGAGCAACTTTGATATGGGACAGCTTTTTAATGACACTATAGTGAGCAAATATCCACTAAATGCTGTTACTTTTGTAGACAACCATGATTCTCAGCCTAATCAGTCTCTAGAATCACATGTAAAACAATGGTTCAAGCCTCTTGCATATGCATCAATACTTCTTAGAAAAGATGGTTATCCATGTATATTCTATGGAGATTATTATGGAACTCGTGGAGAAAATAAAATCAGACCTTTGCCAGATATGCTTGACAAGCTTATAAAGCTAAGAATGAACCATGCCTATGGTATTCAAGAAGACTACTTAGACCATAAACATGTCATAGGATGGGTGAGACTAGGAGATAAAGAGAATCCTAAAGGATGCTCAGTCATAATGACTAGTACAGAAGCTGGGGAAAAGACCATGAATGTAGGCGAAATGCATAAAGGGGAAATTTGGATTGATGCGCTAGGTCATACAGATGCTGAGGTAGAAATCGACGAAAAGGGTAACGGAAAATTTATAGTAAGTGATGGCTCAGTAAGCGTTTATATCTGTAAAGATTAAGGCTTACAAAGGAGATTAGTATGTATACAGATGCGAGAATTCACTATCCGCTTGATGAAATGACAAATATGTTAATCCCAGTCACCATTGGGTGTTCATACAATAAATGCGCTTTTTGCAATATGTACAAAGGTGAAAAATTTGCCCATGTGTCATTAACTGATATTAAGGCTCAGCTTATGAACGGATATAAATATACAGAAAAGGTATTTTTGGTAGGAGCAGAGCCTCTCTCTATAGGTTATGAAAAAATGAAAGAGCTTTTGGAACTGATACATGAATATTTGCCATACTGTGCACTTGTATCGTCTTATGCCTCTATAAAAAATATCTCAATGTATACAGTAGAGCAGTTATCAATCCTACACGATATGGGATTAAGACAGCTTTATATAGGGTTTGAAAGTGGTCTAGAAGAAGCGTTAATTCTCATGAAAAAAGGACATACTGTAAATGAAGCTATAGAGCAAGCACAAAAGTTAAATAAAGCAGGACTTTTATTTAATTCTATTATAATGTATGGAATAGCAGGAAAAGGCAAATCTGTAGAAAATGCTTTGGCGACAGCAAAAATGCTAAGTCAGTTCAAGTCTCATAAGATAATAACTATGAATTTGCAAATATTTGATGATACTGACCTAGCTCAGATGGTGAGTTCAGGTAATTTTATTCCAGCAGACAGGAATGAGAGGTTGTTAGAAATAAAAACACTACTTGAAAAGTTTAATCCTATTGAGAAGACGGTATTTGATACCACTCATCCTACAAATATAGTTAAGTTATTAGGAACACTACCTGATGATAAAGCTAAACTTTTAGCAAAGCTAGATTAAAAATTACACAATGAAAAAATATCATTATTTTGATATGAAATAAATTAACATACTATGCTTTTTTCATAATAATTCTTTTTTCTGTGATTTTGAAGATTTTTTAAAATCTTTTTCTAATTTTTCAACCTCTAGTTTGTGATCTAAAAGCTTTTCACCATGCTCTGACAAAAGCATAGGTTTCCATTTGAGCATACACCTATCTGGATAAAGCATCTCTAGCTTATTATATCCCCTTATTTCCTTCATTTTTTCTCCTCCTTATCTAAGCTACTAGCTCCTTTATGACCACCTACATAACCAGAGCGGTGCAAAAATGTACTTCCATGAGAAAGATTATAAGCTCTAAATACTGAAGTCTTTCCATACTTTTCTCTTATCTCATCTATAATATTATCTATTTTATTTGTTTTTTCTGACTGTATAGAGCCAAATAAATCTAATTGATAAGCTTCAGCAGGGTTTACTTCTTCACAAGAAACGTTGATTTGTCTTACTAGCTCTCCACGCCAGTTCTCTTCGAATATAGCATCGAAATAAAGCGCTATCTCTGAGGTGTGATTAGTAGCTCTAGGAAGTTTTTTGGTTTTTTTAAATCCAAAGCTAGCCTCGTGCTTAGAGAAGCTGATATAAAGACTCACAGCCTCGCAAACCATGTCGTATTTCCTAAGCCTAATACAGATTTGCTCAACCATCTCTCTAAGTACAGCCATAATCTCTAATTTAGAATCATAATCTCTCATTAGCATCTGCCCCTTGCTATAGCTGTGGTGCTTGGATTCTACTTTTTCTGAGATTCTGCTGTAATCCACACCCCAGCTGTGATAGTAAAGCTGAAGGCCCATGATTCCTAGATAGCTCTTTAAAAAAAGTGGATTACGGTGAGCTAGTTCATATACAGATTTTATTCCTAAATCATTTAGTTTCTTTTCATAGCCGTAAGAAATTCCCCACATGTCAGTGAGCTTTGGAATCCTCCATACAGTGCGAGGCACATCCTCATAAGACCAGTAGGCAATTTGAGATTTATTATTCTTGGCTTCATTATCAAGAGCAAGCTTGGCAAGCAGAGGATTGTCTCCTATTCCAACAGACACTACTAGTTTAAGCTCATCCCATATAATTTTTTGGATTTTTCTTGCAATTTCTAAAGGCTCACCAAATAATTTCCTAGTTGCAGAAATATCTAAAAAAGCTTCATCAATGCTGTATACTAGCAAATCCTCATCAGCTACAAACCTTCTGAAAATATCGCAGATTCTGCGATTTATTTCAAGATAAAGACTCATAGAGGGCTCTACTATCATTAGCTTTGGATCTTCTGGTATTTGAAACTTTCTTGAGCCAGTTTTAATACCAAATTCCTTCTTTACCTTAGGAGAAGAAGCAAGAACTACTGCTCCAGGTCTTTCAAAATCAGAAATAACTATAATATAAGCATCTAGAGGATGAATCTTTCGTCTTACTGCTTCTACAGATGCAAAAAAAGACTTAACATCAATGCATAGCACATCTCTTCTAGGTAGCTTTGAATAATCTATATCTTCGCCCATATAAATCACTCCCTCATATTCATTTTAAAACAAGAACGTATGTTCTGTAAAGCGTTAATAAATATAGATAAATATTTAACGATAAATTTTTAAATTAATTTATGTAATTGAAGTGTATTTTAAAAATTTATTTAAATTATGAATCACATCAATTATCTCTTATTTACAATAGGCGCAATATTCGACTAATTTAAAATATACAAAAAATAAAGAATAAATTCATTAGATTAAATATTTCGAGTATAACGATTTGAGTAAAATTTTGCATTATATTGTTGCAAAAATAACATACTAGTTTTATAATTAATCCGTATAAAAAATATTATATGCCACACTAATGTTTTTTATATTATAAATATTTAAAATTTAAAAAATTCTAAACATTACGAAAGGAATGAAGAAATTGAGTAAAGATAACTCTAAAAAGTTAACACTGGTATCATTAATACTTATGATTTTTACTTCAGTGTTCGGATTTGCGAACATGCCTAGATCGTTTTTCCTTATGGGATACGGTGCTATTCCTTGGTACATAATCTCTGCAGTTACATTCTTTATACCATTTGCTTTTATGATGGCGGAATACGGAGCAGCTTTCAAAAATGAAAAAGGTGGCATTTATTCATGGATGGAAAAGTCTGTAGGACCTAAATACGCTTTCGTAGGAACATTTATGTGGTATGCTTCATACATAATTTGGATGGTAAACGTAGGCTCTGGAATCTGGGTAGTATTCTCAAATGCTATCTTCGGAACTGACACTACATCTACATGGTCATTATTTGGACTTTCATCAACACAAACTTTAGGAATTCTTGGAATCCTATGGGTATTTATGGTTACTTTTGTATCTACAAAAGGACTTGATAAAATCAAAAAGATTACATCAGTAGGTGGAATCGCAGTAACATTCTTAAACGTAGTACTTATTATAGGAGCAATAGCTGTATTTATAGGAAATGGCGGACAATTAGCTCAGCCTATAACTGGAGTAGAGTCATTTATTTCATCTCCTAATGCAGCTTACCAATCACCTATAGCAATACTTGCTTTTCTAGTATTTGCAATCTTTGCTTTTGGAGGAACTGAAGTAGTTGGAGGACTGGTTGACCAGACTGAAAATGCAGAGGTTACTTTCCCTAAAGGCTTAACAATAGCAGCAATAGTAATTTCTATAGGATATGCACTTGGAATCCTGCTTTGCGGAGTATTCGTAAACTGGACAAACGTACTATCTTCTGAAAACGTACATATGGGTAATGCCGCTTATGTAATAATGAACAACTTAGGATATCAATTAGGACAAGCATTTGGTGCTACTGAAGCAGTATCTGTTTCTATGGGTAACTGGATGGCTAGATACGTAGGAGCATCTATGGTATTAGCACTTATGGGTGCATACTTCACACTTACATACGCTCCACTAAAGCAACTAATCGAAGGAACACCAAAGGAATTATGGCCAGGAAGAATGTCTGAAGTAGAAGACGGAATGCCAAAAGCAGCTATGTGGTTACAATGCACAGCAGTATCTGTAATGTTATTTTTAGTATCATTTGGTGGAGATGCAATGTCTGCATTCTTTACAAAGCTAGTACTGATGACAAACGTTGCAATGACTCTTCCATATATGTTCATAGCTGGAGCTTTCATCAGCTTCAAGGCTAAAAAAGAAATTGAAAAGCCATTTGTTATATACAAAACTCAATCAAGTGCAAAAATAGCTAGTATAATAGTTGTATTTACAGTTGGATTTGCAAACTTCTTTACAATAATAGATCCAGCTCTAAAAGGAGACCTAAGCTCTACTATTTGGAGTATAGCTGGACCAGCATTCTTTACAGTAGTAGCATTAGTAATGTACTCTAGCTATGAAAAGAAAATGGGCAAAGAATCAAATAAAAAAGTAGCATAATAATTAAGAGCAAAAGATTTACTAGAAATATAAAAGCTATATTACTTAAAACCCAATAAATTAACTAACTCACAATAAAAAGCCTGATAAAACAATAAATTTGTTTTTATCAGGCTTTTTAGCTTAATAACTATGATACTTTAGAGAACAAAACGATATAATTATGTCCATAATGAATAGCGCATTTAGGACAGGTAGTATAAAATGCCATCATGTCATGTGAACTATAGCCCCTACTCTTTAATAATTCTTCAAATTCATTCATCCATTTTGGCAGTTCTTTGAAAGCTCCATCATAAACCTTGGCATAATAGTTTCCCTTAAGAGATAAGCTCTCATAGCCAGGAACATCTGAAGCTACTAAAAAATAATGGTCGGATTTCCAACTTGAAATGTCCTTTGAAAGTATAAGATATTGCTCGGTTGTTTCTGCTTTTGCACCTTGAATAGCTCCAAAGGTTTTTGTCATAACACTGCCCATGTTTATAGGCATATGCATAAAGCTTTTTGTCGATGCTTTGATGAATTTAAGCTCGTCAAAATTAAAAATCTTCTCATCCCAATTTTCTGGATGAAACTTAGGACAGCATCCAGTCTCGTTATCAGAGTAATCGATGATAGGTAATGAGTTATTAATTTCCACAAAATCGCCCCCTAAAAAAAATAAAAGCTTGCTATTATTAATTATACCCAGATTCTGGATTGTAATAATTTAATGAAGAAAATATGTTAGAATCAAAGAATAAATTAGTATGAATTATGAGGTGAATATGATAAATATTATAAAAATACATGGAATCTCAGACTGCTATCCAGAATTAATTGAAGGAACTTCACAGTGGTATTATTGCCAAGAAAGCAAAAAAACATTTTGCGACTTGTATGAAGCTGAAGAAATAGTAAAATTAGGACATAACTTTGAAGGTATGAATTGTCATTTGATACATTATCCAGAAGGCACTGTGCATAGTCCATTTGAAATGAAATCTAATGTATATATAGAAAAACCAATATGGAATAATGGAAAGTTTAATTTTTTAGTAGTTAACTTTGATTTAAAAGTAATACAAATATATAGCTATGAACCAGAATACCTAAAGCTTAGTATTATTCAAGAATTACCTCTGTCAATAACTTCTGATTGCTACAACCTTATGCTTAAAGGGTATCCTTTAATGCTGTGCAGAGATGCTAACGATGGAATTTATGAAATAATATGGCCGGAAAGTAAAAAAATAGTAATAGGAAAAACTGAATCTTTGATAGTTCGTGATGGAAATGATTTATATTTTTCTCGGTGGTATGAGGATCCAGAGTATCATGAGAGTGTGATAGTAAGAGATGTAAATACAGGCGCGATTAATGAAGAATTTGATGGATATTTGCGAGTATTGCCAAATGGAGTATATTGGAGGATATAATAAATAGAAATTATAGGGGGATAAAATACATGAAACTCGGAGAAATCAGAAATCAAAGCGGTTTTCTTTCTAACAATACCTTGATGAAATACAATAAAAAAGATTCGATAAAAGAAGGCTTGCAGAATCAAATTGTAAATATTCAAAAGCAGATATATTCAGTATCTGAAAACAAATTTTTATCTATAGAACAGAAAAAACAAATGCAAAAAGATTTGAAAGAGCAATTGAATGAGCTTAACAAACAAATCATACAAAGAGATTTAGAAATTAGAAAAGAGCAAGAAGAAAA
The DNA here is from genome assembly GCF_000196455.1 of Acetoanaerobium sticklandii. NCBI lineage: Bacteria > Bacillati > Bacillota > Clostridia > Peptostreptococcales > Filifactoraceae > Acetoanaerobium > Acetoanaerobium sticklandii. The sequence continues at coordinate 79,205 of NC_014614.1, forward strand.
ACGTGAAGAAAAAATTAAAGAGCAGCTTAAAGATAAAAATTACATTGATGATGAGCAACAGGAAATGACAAATTTGTTTAGTATAACAAGCTCTCTTAATCAAGTGAAATTTCAAACCTCTGCAAGTATAAAAATTAAGGGAAATGCTCATGTATTAGAAAGTGAAATCAAAGCAGATGAAGGTAGAGGGCTAGATGTTTCAGAAAAAAGAAAGAAGCTTTCTGAAATGAAAGATAAAATAAGAGGGATTAATAAAAAAATTGTAAAAACAATGAATGAAGTTAATAAAGAAATTAAAAAATCTTCGAAGAAAGAAGCTTTAAGAAATGAAGAACAGGTTTCTAATGAAAATGAAGAAAAAAGAGGGAATAATGAAATACAGCGTGAATCTAGAGACAACTAAAATAGATTATAATGTAGTCTATTCGAAAAGAAAAACCTTAGAAATCAGTATTAAGGCACCAGGTATCATAACAGTAAGAGCGCCTATTTATATATCGGAAGAACAAATAGAAAAAAGTGTGAGAAATAAAAGCAAGTGGATAATAGAAAAACTAGCAATTCTTAGCAAACTAGACATAACTCCTATAAAAAAAGAATATGTAGAGGGAGAGACATTTATGTATAGGGGAGAAAATTATCTGCTTAGAGTAGTGATAGATGAAAAACTAAAAAAGCCTGAAGTAAAGCTATATGAAGATAAATTAATCATAACTATGCCTAGGCATGATGAGGAAGCAATAAAAGATGCCATTTGGTCATGGTATAAAAACGAAGCGAAGATGACCATAGCTGATAGAGTGGAATATTATAGCAGATACTTCAATCTAAAACCAAATAATATCAAAATAAAAGCTCAAAAAACTAGGTGGGGAAGCTGTACCTATAAAAATGATTTGGCTTTTAACTACAAACTAATAATGGCACCGCCTGATGTCCTTGATTATGTGGTCATTCATGAGATGTGCCATATGGAACATAAAGACCACTCTAAAAACTTTTGGAGTAGAGTATCTTCAGTCATGCCAGATTATAAAGATAAAAGAAAGTGGCTAAAAGAGCATGGTATGAAGCTCTGTTGTTGATTTAACTCTAAAACTTAGTTTTATAGCTATTACAGCTGGATTAATATTTAGGAAGCCTTGAAAATTAGAGGATTTTTTATTTATTGGGGAGAGATTTGGGATATGAAAACATTTGAGGATAAGTCACGTGAAAGTTATAATCAAAAAGCGGATAACTATGATGAAACTCCTGAAGGTATATTCACATTGAAATTCAAAAAACTTTTATTAGAAGAGATGATTATAGATACAAATAGCAAAATTTTAGATGTTGCTTGTGGAAATGCTACATTTCTTAAAATGTTATCAAACAATCACAGTATCAAAGGTTATGGTATAGATATTTCAGAAAAGATGATTGAAAATGCCAAAAAAAGCTGTTCTGATATGATATTTGAAGTAAGTAGTTGCGAACATACCTCTTTTGGTAATGAAATGTTTGATATAGTAACAGTTTGCGCCGCCTACCATCACTTTCCTGACCCAAAATCGTTTGCTAAAGAGATGAGGCGAATATTAAAGCCAAAAGGAGTAGTCTATATAGCTGATATCTACTATCCATTAATCATTCGTGCAATTTTAAATCCATTTGTACCACTATCAAAAGCAGGAGATGTCAAATTTTATTCTCCAAAAGAAATAAAGCTAAATTTTGAAGAATGTGGCTTTGAAATTTTCAAATTCAAAATAGATGGGCATATTCAAATTAATGCGTTTAGGAGGATATGAAGATATTTGATTAATACAAACCTAAAAGTATTGAAATTTCAATGTAAATTGAGAAGCAGAATTTAAATTCCAGCTTCTTTTTTGTTTTTTGAATCAAATTTGAATCAAAAAATTTTGCTATTTCATATTTTGAATAATTTTATTGAAGATTTTTTACTATATTTCAAAAACTTAAGATTTTCTGAAATAAGGCATAACTTTAACTTTCCTTATTTCAAATTAAGAATCATAAATCTTCTTCTCATTTCGTAGTGCATCAAAGAATAATTCAAGTCTCCTTATTTCAGATTCTTATAAAGGGAATTCATTTAATATATAGAAGCTGTACTCCTATTTTTATATAAAAAATCAATATAAAGGTTAAACAGGCAACAACTAAACTATTTGATAGAAATATAAAAACAACAGGAAACCATATAAATAATGCTCTCAAAGGGGAACTGGATAGTTCAGTTGTCGCAAAATTTGCTACAACTGATACTGATGAAAAATCTACGAATTAATGGTTTTTCATTCATTAGACATGAGGATGCAACAGTTAATAATGAAGTTCTTGTATATAGTTCAAGGATATACAATAAATAAAAAACGCTTAAAGGAATTAAATAGAGTTATTTCAAAAAAATAGTTGGTCGAGAGGGTCTTATTATGTGGAATTTGCATAAAAAATGTATTTTACGATGTTAGATTTTTTTCAACATAGGAACGAGGAAGTCAGACTTTTCAAATCCAAGTCTAGAATAAAATTTTTGATGTTTTTTTTCATTTGTTGTAGATAAATTTATCTTTTCTGCACCCTGCTTCTTTACTAAAGATTCTAGCTCTTGTAATAATTTCGTTCCTAATCCTTTATTTTGATATTCTTTGAATACTAGTATCTCTTCTAAATAGTAAATAAGAAGGTCGTCATATTGTTTGAAACACCCAATTGCAAATCCAAGTAATTCAGACTTGTCATACAGTCCAACACCGTAAAAAGATGGAGTTAAAAAATTTTGCTCAAGTCTTATTTTAGCTAGAGTATATGTCCATCTTCCTCCTTCATCATTGTAGTAAATTATATACTTATTTATTAATGTATCTAAATCTTGTAATTTTAATTCTTTAATTTCATATTCCATAAAAATCTCCTTATTTAAAAACTTTACTTCGGACTTTCCTACCCATTGTAACTTGGGGATTGTGTAAAATCGTTAATAACCTGTATAACCTTATTGTAATCTAATGTTCAAGTAATATCAATTTTTCTATATCTTGATAAAAACACATCTAACTTTAATATATTTGAAGAGAGAAGAAAATAAGGCAATCATTCAAAAAATATTTACTAGCTAACATTAAAGTGATATCATAGTAAAGGAGCTGTTTGGTTAAATCGTGCACCCATAGCTCAGTTGGATAGAGCTGCAGTTTCCTAAACTGTGAGTCGTAGGTTCAAGTCCTATTGGGTGCACCAATTGTAAAAAATACAAGAGTTTTATACTCTTGTATTTTTTAGTTTAGCTACTTTTTAGCCACCAAGGGAAAATTTATTATAAGATCTTAAAGATTATATGTGCCTTATTCTATGCTATAATTTAAGGAAAAATATGGTAGGGGAGTGGGCGCTTTGTCATTAGAATATATGGAAAATTATTTCAAGTATTCAAAACCGAATATATTAGGAAATGAAGAATTAAGATATCCTCAAGTAGAAGCTTATATAGAGATTAAGGAATATTTCAACTCAGAATATGATAATAGAAATGCTTTAGTAGTTCTACCTACTGGAGTCGGAAAGACTGGCTTCATGGCAATAGCTCCTTTTGGGGTATCTGGAGGTAGAGTTCTTATAGTTACCCCTTATGCTGCAATAAAAAACACGGTTATTGATGCTTTAAATCCAGATATTTATAATAATTTTTGGTTAAAAAGAAATGTTTTTTCATCAAGGAAATTTTTACCCACAATAATAGAATACAATGGACAAGATACCCCTATGGAAGTCTTGAATAAAGCAAATATAGTTATTTTAAATATTCATAAGCTTCAGTCTAGATTGGATTCATCTTTAATTAATCGAGTATCTAAAGATTTCTTTGATATGATAATAATAGACGAGGCTCATCATTCTACTGCTGATACTTGGGTTGAGTGTGTAAATTATTTTGATAAATCAAAAGTATTAAAACTTACAGGAACGCCTTTCAGGACTGATAAAAAAGAAATAAATGGGAAATTGATATATAAATATCCTTTGAGCAGAGCAATGGCAAATGGGTATGTAAAGAGTCTTAGAAATAACATTTTCATCCCGGATGAACTGAGACTAACAATAGATAAAAATACAGATAAAACATATTCTATCCAGGAGTTATATGCGTTAAATTTAAAGGACATGGAATGGATAACTAGATCAGTAGCTTTATCAGAAGATTGTTCTGAAAAGATTGTTAAGGAAAGTATAAGACTCCTTGAAAAGAAAAAAAATATAGGTAGCAAAATTCCTCACAAAATAATTGCCGTTGCTTGTAGTATATACCATGGTGAAGAAATACTGAAACTGTATGAAAAACACGGCTATAGTGTTGCATTGATACATAGTAATTTGGAAGAAAGAAAAAAAGAGCGATTATTTGACGAAATAAAAAATAATTTAGTAGATGTAGTGGTTAATGTTGCAATGCTTGGAGAAGGATATGATCATCCGTATTTGTCTATAGCAGCTATATTTAGGCCGTTTAGAAATGAATTGCCGTATGCTCAATTTATAGGAAGAATTTTGAGGTTTATTGAAGATGATGATGCACAAGTAGAAGATAATATAGGAGAAGTAATTGCACATAAAAACCTAGAGTTAGAACATCTATGGGAAAAATATAAAGTAGAGATTCAAGAGAGTGAAATTATTAAAAGATTAAAAGATTATGATGATATTATAAATAAAGAGCTCGATTCTAAGTCAACATCTGTTGATTCTGAGGAAGAAGAATTAGGTAAAGTTATAAATATTGGAGCATATAGGGTTGAAAGTGAAGAATATCTATCGACAGAGCTATTTGAATTAAGCAAGAAAAAGGATGCTGAATTAAAACAAAAAATAAGGGACTTGAAAAAAATATTCGGAGACAATATAACCGATGAGCAGGCTAAACTTATAATACAACAGGCTGAAAGTGATGAAGATGAAACGAAGAGACCAGATTTACTTTATAGTAAAAAGAAAAAAAATATAGATGCTAGAATAAAAGAAGATATTGTGCCACGACTTATGGTGCAGTATGATATAGATAAAGATAAGAATTATTTGAAAGATTTATCGATAATAAAAACAAAATGTAATTATATAGCAAAATATGTGAATAAAAACGATGGAATTTTAGCATTCTATATTAACGATTGTCTTAAGAAAGCGATAGGGAAAGAAAGAAAAAAATGGACAGATGAAGATTTGGATAAGGGGCTTAATATTCTAGATGATCTAGAAAAACAGCTGGATTACAGTTTGGAAAATCAAGTGGATAATTTAAAAAAGAGGTGAAGATATGGATATACTAAGCAGACTATTCAAACTAAGTAATTTACCTATAATTACACCATATAATTTGTTGGATAACGCTAAACTAGATAACTATGAATATGTTAAGTATTATAAAAAAGAAAATAAATTTATTTCAGAAATGAAATGTCTGGTTGATAAAGTTGATACAATTTTTTATTATGAATTTGATAATAACAATTATCTTCAGAAGATTATGATGTATCAAAATGAAAAAATGCAATGTATGTTTAATAGGGAAAAAGAACTTAAAGAGTTAAAAAAAGAATATTTAGAACTAGATAATATTCAACTATCTAAAATAGGATAATGTTGATTACAGCAAAAATAAGTACCTTTACTATTAATTTGGAAGGCGCTTATTTTTTTTACGTTTATATCATAAATGAATAGAAATTAGAGAAACATAAAGTTTCTATTCGACGAGAAGCAGGGTGTAGCAAAAATAGAACGGTGAAATAAAAAAAGATTATTATTTTTTTGTGTGGATAGTGTAAATTTTTATTGGTAATTAAAACAGAGCAAAGAACGTGATTCAGCATATTTATATCACTCCAAAATATATTGGAGTCAGAGTATATGTAATTCTTCATTAATACTATATTGATTACAATACTAAAAATAGATGTAGCTCTTCCTGTTATCCGACGGCAGGAAAAATTGCTTTCCACATTTTTATATTTAACGAGAGTGAATTGTATGAAAAAAAATACCATTGAAGAAATTAATTAACTCTTGCTAGTGCAACAATTTTATTTGGATTTCTAAAAATTAAGAGCACATGAAGCGTAATCTCTAATGCATCATTACGCTATTACAAATAAGCTACAGAAAGATTTTTTGGTTTAATATCAAAACCTCTGTATTTGTCAACTGAATAATCCCCTATTTTCTAATTGAAAAATCCTCTAGAGGATAAAAAATTATTGCTCTGATAACCAAAGTTTTGTTTCTTTTAATCTATAGGAGTTTCCATTCATATTTACTATGAAAGATTTATGAGTTAATCTATCAATCATAGCAGCTGTCATTACTGGATCCTTAAATATTTCTTCCCACCTTTCAAAAGATAAATTAGTAGTAATGATTGTTGATTTTCTTCCAGCTCTTAAAGAAAGATAAGTAAATAGGAGCTCAGAAGCTTCTTTGTCAAAAGAAATATACCCTAGTTCATCCGCTATTACCAAATCATACTTTTGAAATCTGTGTTCAAAGTACGAAGAGTCTTATTTGATCTAGATTCTTTTAACTCATTAACAAGAAGAGGAATAGTAGTAAATAGAACCGAGTATCCTGCCACGCAGGCTTTAATGCCTAAACCTATTGCAATATGAGACTTTCCTGTACCAGGGTTGCCTGCAAGAATAATATTTTGACCTTTTTCAACAAAATCAAGAGAAGAAAATGCTGTAACTTTATTTTTTGCATCACTAGGCAAATCATCGATTATTAAATCCTCTATATATTTTTTATATGGGAATTTAGCATTTCTGATTTTATTCTTTATTGCATTTTCCTTTCTAAGATCATACTCTTTTTCTAAAATATCAAATAAAAAACTTTCATAACTTTTACTTTCTGTATTTGCCTGAGATATATCATCTTTAAAAAATTTAGAAGTATATGGTAGCTTTAGTTCCTTTGCAAGACAAAATATTTTTTCATCAAATTCTTTACTCATATAATTTTAGCCTCCTCTTGAAAGGCTACAGATGAGTTATTTAAAATATCTGCATAAGAACTTAGAATTTCTCTAGAATACTGCTCAATCTTAGTAGACCTTTCTTTAATAGTAATCTTTTCATCTATATTTCTATTGCAAAGCATTTTAACCTTCTCAGTATTAATCGAAATTGGATTCAAATTCTCTAACTCATAAATAACATTTTGAATTTTATTCAATCCATGTTCACTAATTAATTCAAGAAGCTCTATGAAATTCTTAGGATTTTCTGTATAATACTTATTGTAGATTGTTTGGAGCGTGGGATTCATTTGTTGCATTGCAGTGCTAGAATGAAGAGACCCAGGCTTCTTTTTTATGGTATTTATATAATGGTCAATCTTAATGCACCAATCATGTACAAGATAACTTCTACTGTGCTCTGCAACCAAATTATTCCTGTAATAGATGCATATTTTCTCAGGATAAATTTTAGTAAAAACAAACTTACCAACTAAACAATCAGGTACAGAATATTTATTTTCATCAACACTTATAGTAGAGTACTTGCTTACTCTAAGTTCAATAGTTCTAGCTATATCATAACTTGGCATGATTGGAAGTAGAAAAGATAATTCCTCTAGTAAAATGTCCTTCGGACTTTTATTAAACTCTTTAGAAACTCTATCGTTTAACTTAGCTAACTCGCTAGCTAAATATTCATTTGCTTCCTTAATAGAATCAAAAGTATCTTTCTTACTAAAAGCCTTTCTTCTTATATACTCAATACTCCTTTCTACATGGCCCTTTTCATTACCTTTACAAACATTGCAAAACCTATATTTAAAACCATAATGCAAAGAAAGTTTAAGTAAATCATCCGTAGGATATTTCTCATTTTTATTAACGAACTTTTTTACAGCCACCTTCATATTGTCATAAACTACAACCTTGTAAACACCACCAACTTTATTAAAAAACTTGACATGAGCATCTAAAAAGCTCTCCATCTTTTGATTATGATACAAATATGCAAAACGATAATTTGACTTAGCTGAAGAAAAAGCTGCCATTTGAACACTCCTTGCTTTACCAGCTATTATTAAATTTACATTTCCCCAGTCAAACTCACATATTTCTCCTAATTGATATTCTTGCCTTATGAAAGCTTCTTTAGAAGAATCCAAAGTAGTTTTTATATAGTTTGAAACAGTAGGATAACTAATATCATAACCTTCTTCAATCAAACATTCATAAATATCAATCTTTTTCTTTTGTTGCTTGCTCCTTCCAGTTTCTCTCTTAATATTATTTTCCTCTAGGTAAAAATTAATCTTTTGAATTATTTCATCAGATAATTTTCTTTTAACTCTATTACTAATATCATATTTGGGAGCAGCTGTTAAATCCTCTATCAAGGCCATATTACTTTCGTCAGATGCTAAAAGCTTGCGCTTTTTCAATTCATAATCATTTATATATTTGCGAATTGTCTTTCTGTCAAATCCTGTATCTCTATGAATTTGCCATTGAGATTTACCTTCCCTAAAATGAGATAAAATTATTTCCTGCTTATCCATTAAGCTTATCATCCCCAAGCCTCCCTATGATTTGTCATAGGGATATTTTAAATTTCCTCTAGGGGATATTTCAATTATATTTTGGGGTACTTTTAGGTTAACATATACAAACCTCATAGTAATATAACTTTTAAATACGATTATAAACTTAAAGTCTGCAAATATTGGAAAATAAAGATTTGTGCAAAATGTGAAAAGTATATGTAAAGTTTTAATATAGAGCATATATAAAAAGGACACATAACAAAGTAACATTTTGCACAAAGAAATTGACTTAAGGAGTGAAAAAAATGAAAAGCGTAGAATTAAAAGATACTTCTGTAGAAAATTTAAAGGAAAGAGAAAAAAATTAGAAGAGAGAAAACATTATTTTGTACACTTATTTAAAAGTTATAAAGGTCTCTTTTCGAGGGTAGACCCTTTGTCTGATGAATTTGAGGCTGCTTTTTCTGGTCTTTTAGAGGCACAGAAAGAGTTAATGTAATCTTTTAAAATAGTAATTATTAAATTGTTAAAACTTCTGTTTTGATTTTTAGCAATTTCTTCAAGCTCAGTTTTAAGTTCTTTAGGTATAGTTATTAATGTTCGAGTATTTTTATCAGATATTTTACCCATGACTTTATAGCCTCCGTGTTTATTTTATTGTATAATAACATAAAAGACAAATGGTTACAAGTTGATATCAACTTGGCTTTCAAGTTAAGGAGGTGAAATTGTGATTAAATCGATAAAAATCAGATTGAAACCGACTAAAGAACAAGAAATATTAATGTTTAAATCAGTAGGAGTAGCTAGATTTGCATACAACTGGGGATTGGCAAAATGGGAAGAAATGTATAAAAAAGGTTTAAAGCCTTCAAAGGCTAAAATTAGAAAAGAATTTAATAACTCTGTTAAGAAATCAGATGATTTCAAGTGGTTATATGAGGTAAGCGGCCAAATAACATCTCAAGCATTTACTGATTTAGAATATGCTTACAAGAATTTTTTTAACAAAACTTCTGATAAACCTAAATTTAAAACGAAGAAAAAATCAAAGAAATCCTTTTATGTTAGATATGATGCTCTTAAATTTAAAGATGCTAAGGTGAATATTGAAAAGATAGGAAAGGTTAAGTATTCCTCTAACTACAATATTCCACAATTAGATAATTATGTTAATCCTAGATGTCATTTTGATGGAAAGTATTGGTATCTTACATTTGGATTTGAACATAGCGAAAACAAAGCTAAGCTTGATTATAATTTAAGTATCGGCATAGATTTAGGTATTAAGGAATTAGCTTATGTGAGCTGTTTTAATAAGCCTATTAAAAACATTAATAAATCTGTAAAGGTTAAGAAACTAAAAAAGCGATTAATAAGATTACAAAAACAAGTTTCAAGAAAATACGAAGCGAATAAATCAGGAGACAGATATAACAAAACCAGTAACATCATAAAGTTAGAAAAACAAATTAAGCTATTACATAGAAAGCTTAATAATATCCGCAACAATCATCTTCACCAAACTACAAAAATGATAGTTAAGTTAAATCCATATAGAATAGTTATGGAAGATTTAAATGTAACTGGGATGATGAAAAATAAGCATTTATCTAAGGCGATAGCTGAACAAAAATTCTATGAATTTATAAGGCAAATAAAATACAAATGTGAATTTAATAACATTGAATTTTTACAAGTAGATAGATTCTATCCTTCGAGTAAAACCTGCTCTTCCTGTAGCGGTATTAAACAAGATTTAAAGCTTAAAGATAGAATATATCACTGTGATAAATGTGGATTGACAATGGATAGAGATAAAAATGCTTCGATTAATCTTGCAAACTATAAAATAGTATAAGTGGTGATTTTGAAAAATTATACTATATGTATCCTGCGTTGTGGGAGAATTTAAGTCCTTGGAGAGTTACACCAAACTAAAGTAGAGTGAGAAATCATTCAAAATAGAACTCGATGAATAGGAAATGTTATTTGGTAACAAATAATGTAAGTAAAATTTATATATTTATAAGTTTTATGCAACGGTTCAAGTCCTCTTGAGTAATATATAAATAAAAAATGACTATTTAATAAAAAGAGGAGTATTCTAACTAGCCTATTTTCTTTTGCCTTGGGTATATATAAAATAAGGGTGAAAGCTATGGGAGGTGCATTATGGACGAGTTTATGAAAGAAGCTATAAAAGAAGCGTTTGAGGGGATAGGATTAAGAGCTGGAGGACCTTTTGGAGCGGTTATAGTAAAAGATAATAAAGTAATTGCTAGAGGCCATAACAAAGTGATAGAAACCAATGACCCTACTGCACATGCAGAAATAGTAGCAATAAGAGAGGCGACCAAATTACTCGGAAGGTTTGACCTTTCAGACTGCATACTTTATACTACCTGCGAGCCTTGTCCTATGTGTTATAGTGCAGCTCACTGGGCTAAGATTCCACTTATATATTATGGAGCGACTCAAGATGATGCAAAGGATATAGGGTTTGATGATAGTTATATTTATGAGGTACTACAAAACAAGCATTCAAACGAAAAAATGAAAATATGTCAGATAGATAGAGAGCAGTGCTTAGAGCCATTTAGAAAATATGAAGAGGATGAAGAAAGAATTTTATACTAATCAAATAGTTTTCATGAGTCCTGTTAAAAATGATAGGGCTTATTTTTTTGCATAAATAAACTCTATACTTTAAATAGAAAAACTCAATTTGATATTGATAATACAACATGCTACGCTAAAAACGTGTATGCATAATGTATACATTTTGCGTATAGATATAAAAAGGGGTGGAGATGTAAATGAATTTATATGAAACAAGGAGGTGAAAGAAAATGTTTGAAAACGATATTATAAAAGCTTATGCATTACTAAATATAGAGAGAAAAATTGTTGGGGTTAAGCTGATTAAAAATAAGCAAGAGTTTGATTCCTACGATGTAATTAATCTTATAAATCCTCTGTCTTATTGTGTAGCAGTAAAATCAGCTAGTTTAGGGCATAGAATAAAGTTTGATAAGCTAACTTCGGGGTGTGGAGGTAGCACAAGGGCACTTGGATTAGAAAAACCTGCGGATGATTTTTTGGATGGAACGGCGCCATACAGACTTGGACTTTTTAAAGATGAAAATGTAGCAAAAAGAGCAGCGCTTGAGACAGGCAATATTTTATCGAATACATATGGAGTTTTAGTTCAGCCGGTAGAGTTTTTTAGTAGCAATGACAAGCCAGATGTTGTTATTGCTATAGGAAAACCAAGAGAGCTAATGAGAATAATCCAAGGCTATACATATAACAAAGGAATAAGTAAGCAGTTTAGCATGTCGGGTAATCAAGGAGTATGTGTAGAGGCTACTGCCTATCCTTTGATACATAATACTGTAAATATGTCCTTGCTTTGCTCAGGGACTAGATTTTTAGCTGAGTGGGCTGAAGATGAGGGGGCAGTAGGAATTCCGATGTCTTTATTTAGCGAAGTCATAGAAGGTATATACAATACAGTAAATGCTGTAGAGATGGATAAAAGAAAATCAGAAATAAGCGAAGAACTGACTTTAAATAATATCGAGTGTATGGAAATGGAATATGGAAAAACTTATTATACGGAATATGAAAAAGAAAAAAGGGAAAAACGAAAAAATGAGAAGCATTGATAAAGAGAAGAAAAGATATTTTAGCGTAGTGGTTATAAGAAGCGCATTTATTATTGCAGGGATTTTTTTGTGGGAGTACAGTGCATCATCTGGAAGCTATAATCCCATATTTACAAGCTATCCCAGTCAGATTCTAAAGGATTTAATGGTCTTTTTTACCAGTGGGGAGTTATATAAGCATGCATCTATAACACTTACCGAGGTATTTTGGGGGTTATTTTTTGGAAGTGCTATAGGTATTTTGCTGGCAATAGTTTTTGGATACTTCTCTTTTATTGGAGAAATAATAACTCCTATAATTTCAGCAATTAGCTGTATTCCACAGTTAGCACTTGCGCCAGTGTATGTTCTTTGGTTTGGGCTAGGGCTTACCTCTAAGATTTTTCTTGCAGGCTTAATGGTATTTTTCAATGTATTTTCAGCAACCTATGGAGCTATTAAGTCTATGGATAAAGGAATACTGGAATCTGCAAATCTTCTTGGAGCAAGTCATTTTCAAACGCTTAGAACAGTTGTAATTCCTTCATGTATGCCATGGATATTGTCAGGGCTAAGAGGGGGAGTAAGTGCGGCTCTTGTAGGAGCTATTATAGGCGAGTACATAGGCTCAAAAGGTGGATTTGGCTGGATGATTACCTATTCAACTTCATATTTTAATATTAGCCGAGTGATGTCGTGCATAGTTATACTGCTTTTTGTAGGACTAGGACTAAACAAAATATTGGATATTATGGAGCAAAAGCTACTCGTATGGAGAACGGTTACTAGCCTTAGAATGGAAAATTTAAAAAATCAAGATTAATTTGTATTTAATAATAAGGAGATGAAGATTATGAAAAAAAATATTAAAAAATTTACAAATTTAGTTTTATCAGCAGCTTTAGTTATGAGTATTTTTACTGGATGTAGTAGTAACACAGCTACACCTGCTGAGACTACTGAAGGGTCAGAGTCAAAAGAACTTACGAAGGTTGTAGTATCTGAATTTAGAGGAATGAACTATGCAGCAGTACATATTGCAGATGCTATGGGGTATTTTGAAGAGCAAGGACTTGATGTGGAATTTGCAGTATATGGAGATGGACCAGTTGCTTTCCAAGGTATGCATGCTGGAGATTCTCAGTTTTGTATGCTATCTATAGAACCAGTGTTTAGAGCTTTTGATGAAGGATTAGAATCAAAAGTTGTTGCAGCACTTGACACTACTAGACTTTACGGATTTGCAGGTTCAAAGGATATTACTGAAATATCACAGCTAAAAGGAAAAACAGTATTTGCAGGAGCACCAGGCTCAGCACCATATTCATTTATTTGGAGCATTTTAGAAGAAGGCGGACTTAACCCAGCAGAGGATGTTACTTTTGCTCAAATGCAGTATGGAGCATCTATTACAGCTTTAGAGCAAGGAACTATTGATGCTTCTTATATGGATCACTACAACAGAAACAAATTCTCTGCAATAGGAGCAAACTTCCTTGTAGACGGTGCAGATATGGAAACTAAAAAAAGAGTTTTTGGCTCAGAGAAATTTGAAGGCTCTATTATAACAGCTACTAAAAAATTTGTAGATGAAAACCCAGAGACAGTGCAAAAATTTGTAAATGCTACAGTTAAAGGTGCAAAATGGCTTACATCACACAGCGATGAAGAAGTAGCTGAGGTACTTATGCCATATCATGATGGAAGTACAAAAGAAGATTTAATTGAAAGAATTTCTCTTATAAAAATAGCGTATTCTCCTGATTGCAAAATATCAGCAGAAGGATATGAAGCTATGGAAAACTTCTCATTAAAGACAGGAGTTCTAAAAAATAAAGTTGGATTTGACAATATCATAGATATGAGTTTTGTTGAAAAAGCCCAAGATGTAAAGTAAGGTGTTATCGATGTCTTATATAGATATTATAAATGTAAGTAAGTCATATGCAGATAATCAGGTGCTTAAAAACATCAGTTTATCTATCAAAAAAAATGAATTTGTTACGCTTCTTGGTTCCTCGGGATGCGGAAAAACTACACTTCTAAGGTCTATTGCAGGCCTTGGAAGTATAGATAATGGAAAAATAATGCTAGATTCTGAAGATATTACTCATAAAAATCCAGGAGATAGAAATATAGGAATGATATTTCAGTCTTACTGTTTATTTCCTACTATGAATGTATTTAATAACGTTGCTTACGGGCTAAAGTTAAAAAAAGAGCCAGAAAGTAAAATTAAAAATGAAGTTATGAGCGCTCTAGAGTCTGTAAACTTACTGGAAAAAGTAAAAAGTTACCCTTCTCAGCTTTCAGGTGGAGAACGTCAAAGAGTTGCACTTGCGAGGTCTCTCGTAATGAAGCCGAAGGTATTGCTACTTGATGAGCCTTTTAATGCCATCGATGCAAAGCTAAGAAAAGCTCTTCAGCTAAAAGTTAAAGAACTACATAAGGAATATGATATGACTTCTATAATGGTAACTCATGACCAAGACGAGGCAATGATAATGTCTGATACCATCCATCTATTTAAAGATGGAGTAATTGAGCAGTCAGGAACCTCAGCTGAACTTTATCTTACGCCAAAAAGCAAATATGTGGCTTCTTTTATGGGGAATTATAATGTCATAGAAGCTCAAATTTTTTCTAAGATAACAGGTGGAAAGTATAGCAAGGAGCATACTATAGGCTTAAGACCTGAGTCTATAGAAATTCATAAAGAAAAGCTTGAAGCTAAAGCTAATGAGTTTATTTTAATTGGTGTGATAAGTAACCTCATACCTCAAGGCAATATTGTTAGATTTTCTGTAAAAATCATGGATGAATATGTAGATGTGGATGTATTAGTTGACAGATGCAGTGGTTTTTCTATTGGAGACAAAGTGAACTTAAAAATTAAACCAGATAAAATTCTATATTTTGATTAGTTAAAGCAATGGCAAAGGAGAATTAGATTGAGTACTAAACTACATATTGTTTCAGGATTTTTAGGAGCAGGAAAAACTACTTTTATTAGAAATGTGATTCCTTTTATGAAAGGAAAAATTGCTTTAATTGAAAATGAGTATTCTGATGTAAGCATAGACTCTGAGCTTTTTATCACGGAAGAGCTAGTAATAAAAGAGATATTTTCAGGCTGCATCTGCTGTAGCTTGATAAAGGATTTTAGAACTACGATAGATGAACTCACTAGAAATTATGATTTAGAGCATATTTTTATCGAGCCATCTGGGGTAGGTAGCCTATCCGATATAGTAGCTGTCTGTGAGGATATATCAAAGACTTCGGGGAAAGCTATTGAGATTCAGAGCTTGGTTACTTTAGTGGATGTTAGCTCATTCGAAGACTATATAGATAGCTTTGGAGAGTTTTATATCAATCAAATTGAAAATGCCAAAGCTATAATAATAACTCACATAGAGGATGTAACTGAATCAGCTCTTGAGAAAATTATGGATGAGATAAAAGCTGTCAATAATTCGGCTGTTATTTTTTCTGAAGACTATCTGTCCTATCCTACCCAAAAAACCTTAGATATTTTGGAAACTGCATATAATCATGAACTGAATGTTATAGGTTCAGGTAAAACAACTCCAGCAACGAGTTATTTTACTACAGTTTCAATTCACAATCCAAACAAATTATCTATGGAAGAGCTATCAAATTTATCAAATATATTCAAAAATAGAGAATTGGGAACAGTGCTAAGAGCTAAAGGAGTAATTCAGCTAGTAGATTCTAGCTTTGTACATTTTGATTTTACTCCTAATTATTTTGACTGGGAGTATCTAAACAACAGCAAGGAGACAAAGCTATCGGTGATAGGCAAGAATTTGAACCAAGCATATATCAAAGGTTTGTTTTCTGATGTTTTGGAGGCATTAATATGAGCATAACTGATTTTAACTGTACATATAATAATGGAGCAGGAGTAAACGAGGAAATAGTCCAAAAAACAAAGCTTAAATTTCCAGATGCCTATAAAAATTGGGAAGACATGGCAGTTTTAGCTAAAGAGATTAAAAATCATGAAGACGCATCATTTTGCACTTTGCCTTTTTGTCATACTCTAGAAGGAGAAGCCTTAGGCGCAGTTATAAACTACGGAGATGAAAGGATAGGACCTAGAGGCAAGGATTATCTCACATCCAGCATAGAAGATTTACTGAGCATTTCTGAGCTTGATTTTTCGAAGGGAAGACTGGCAGAGGTTCTAAAAGCTTGTAGTTATCTAAGGCAAGAAGGCGAAAATGTAGCACTATATATATCGGGACCATTTACGATTTTGAACCTTCTAATTGATTTGAGGTATGTTTTTAAAGCTTTTAAAAAATCTCCTGAAGTAATGGAGAAAATTTTAGAAAAGCTGAGAGTTGAATTACTTCGCTTTATAAGGGAAGCACAAAATATGGGAGTTAATATTTTTAGTTATGGAGATTCTTCTGGGGGGCTTAATATCCTAGGACCCAAACTATCCGAGCAAATAGTTGAGATGTTTACCTACCCACTATTAAAAGAAGCTCAGCAGATTATAACTGATGATTCTGTTATGCTACTTTGTCCCAAAACATCTTTTGCTTTAATTGGAACGAATAAAGCAAAATGGAAAAATGTTGAGCTAAAAGAGTCTATGAAATACGACAAAGCTTGCGTTAGTATGATTGGAAAAGCAAAGTTTTTGGGAGAAATGTGCATCAAGAATAAAAATTATATATTGAAAGATGGAGTCATAAAATCCATAGAATTAATATAAATATAAAGTGAACTTGGGAGGAAATATATGCATAAAAAAGATCAGATGACCCCTAATGAAAGATTAGGAGCTTTTATGACAGGAAAGCCAATGGACAGAATTTTGGCTATGCCAGTAGCGTGCTCAATGTCAGGCTTGGCTTTGGGAATGACTCATAAGGAAAAGAGAAGCAGTGCAGTAAACGAGGCAAATGCTCAGATTGCTTGCTATGAAAGATTTGGAAATGACCTAGCTGTAGTTGAGTATGGCCTTCATGGCGTAGGTATGGCTCTAGGAAGTGAAATGACTGACCCCGAAGATGCAGTGCCAGCTATTATTAAATATATCCTTGAAGATTTGGATGATGTAGATAACCTAGACATGTCAAAGCTAGAGCTAAAAAATGACAAAGCCTTTCAATTGCATTTGGAGGCGGCAAAACTAATTATAGAAAAAATCGGACATGAGGTACCTACAGGAGTGTTGATATCAGGACCGTTTACTGCAGCAGCAAGTATTTATAAAACAGAAAACCTCTTAAGAGCTACAAGAAGAAATCCAGAGAAGCTTCATAAATTAATTAATTTTTGTAATGAAGCTTTAAAAATGATATGCAAAGAGTTTATTAAGGAAGGGGTACTTATACTATTATGTGACCCTATAGCATCAGGCACTATACTGCATCAGAAACAGTATAGAGAATTTGTTCTTCCTTATACTATCGAGCTTATGAAAGAAATTCACGAAGCTAAGGGGATGGTTTGCTACCATATATGTGGAGATACTACATCTATAGTGTCAGATATGGTCAAATCAGGCTGCGATATGCTTAGTATTGATAATAGAGTAGATTTAGAGTATACAAAACAAATGGTGGGAGATAAGGTACCTATACTAGGAAACGTAGATCCAGTTGAAGTCCTTTATCTAGGAAATCAAGAGGATGTAGACTTAGCAGTGAAAAATTGTATCCAAAAAGGCTATGACAGTCCATGTGGATATATTCTTGCATCTGGTTGTGACCTTTCTGGTAATCTGCCACTAGAGAATATAGATCAGTTTATGGAATCAGCAAGAAAATATGGCAAATGGCCGCTTGACCCAGCAAATTTTAAATAAAAATATAGAATAACTACTTTTAGGGAGGAAATAAAATGTTCGAATCAAAAGAGGCTTTACTAAAGAGACTGTCAGACGGCGTAGTAGATATGGAAGAAGAGGATGTAATAGAGGCGAGTAAAGAATATATAGAAGCAGGATATGAAGCTTTTGATGGTATTATGCAAGGCTTAGTTGATGGAATGAACAGAGCAAGCGTGCTATATGATGAGGAAGAATATTTTGTTACAGATGTACTTTTATGCTCGGATGCAATGTATGAAGGGCTTAACATACTAAGACCACACCTGCCAGCAGAGGAAGCTGATAAAGCAAAGATAAAGGGTGTAATTGGAGTAGTAGAAGGGGATACACACGATATAGGAAAGAATCTTGTGAAAATAATGCTAGAAACAGCTGGCTTTGAAATGATTGACCTAGGAAGAGATGTTCCTCTTGATAGCTTTGTAAGTAAAGCTAAGGAAGTAGGAGCAGATTTTGTATGTCTATCTACTCTTATGACTACTACTATGGGTGGAATGAAGACAGTAGTAGACAGATTAAAGGAAGAAGGACTAAGAGATAAGGTTAAGGTTTTAATTGGTGGAGGGCCCATTTCTCAGAAATACTGTGACACTATAGGGGCAGATGGATATTCTTCAAATGCAGTTGAGGCAGTTAAGCTTGCAAAAAAATTGCTAGTTACTGCATAGAAAGGAGATTTATATGCTTACTCCAAAGGAAAGACTAGAAAAGGTTCTAAATCATCAAGAAGTAGATAGACCTCCTTGCATATGTCCAGGTGGAATGATGAACATGGTGACAGAGGAACTTATGAAGCTATGCGAAATAAGTTTTCCAGATGCTCACCAAAATCCTCAGCAGATGGCTGATTTATCTGAGGCTGTGTATAAAGAAGGTTGTTTTGAAAACTATGGAGTTCCATTTTGTATGACTGTTGAAGCAGAGGAATTTGGAGCAGACATTGATATGGGGAGCAATATCTATGAGCCTCATGTAATAAATTACAACATAAGCTCTGTATCTGAGTGGGAAAAACTTGAGGCTATAGATTTTTCTAAAGGAAGATCAAGCACAGTAATAGAGGCCATAAAAATTCTCAAAGCCAAAAATACAGAGGTTCCTATAATAGGAAATATCACAGGGCCGATAAGCACGGCTAGCTCCATTATGGAGCCTGTAGTTTTTTATAAGGAGCTAAGAAAGAATAACGAAAAAGCTCATGAGTACATGACCTTTATTACAAAGCAAATTACAGAGTTTGCTATAAAGCAGATAGAAGCAGGGGCAGACATCATAGCTATATCTGACCCAAGTGGTACAGGGGAAATACTAGGACCAAAGCTGTTTGATGAATTTGCAGTAAAATACATAAACCAAATAATAGCTGAGGTTAAAAGGCTGGGCAAAAGAAGCATAGTGCATATCTGTGGACAAATGAAGAACGTATATAAAGAAGTAAACAAGATAGAAAGTGATGTACTTAGCTTTGATTCTATAGTGAGTATTTCTGAAGCCAAGAAAAACCTAGGAAATAGACTTATTATGGGAAATGTAAGTACATATATAATCGAGTTTGGGGAGATGCAAAAAATTGCAGATATGACAAAAAAATGCGTGCTTGATGGTTCTGATATCATTTCGCCAGCATGTGGACTGGGTATGAAGTCCTCGCTGAAAAATGTAAGGTCTATGCTGAGCGCACTGACAGAAGGAGATGCAAAAAATAATGCCTAAGATTTTTGTAAAAGGAAGCAGTAAGGCTATTGAGTATTTGCCTGGTCAAAATCTGCTTCAAATTCTTCATGACAACGATATATTTATAGAGAACCCTTGTAATGGCAAGGGTTCTTGCGGAAAATGCAAAGTAAAAATAACAGAAGGAAGTCTGGGCGAAATACCTGAAGCAGAGAAAAAATTTCTAAGTGAAAGTGAAATTAAAGAAGGAGTAAGGCTTTCGTGCCTTATTCATCCAGAAAGTGATTTAGTAATAGAAACTCTTCATAAGGAAAGAGAGCATAAGATTTTAACTACAGGATACATGCCAGAATTTAATTTAAGTCCTTCTATATCTAAGAAATTATTTGAGATAGAAAAGCCTTCTCTTGAAAATCAAATTTCTTTTGAAGATGCAATTTTAAAGAGCCTCTCACTAGATGAGGTTGATTTTGATGTTTTAAAAATGATAGAACCATTTGATGAAGCTGGGACAGCTGTATTTGACAAGGATAAGGTTATTGCAATTGAAAAAGGAAATACAACAGATAATATTTATGGACTTGCGATAGATATCGGAACTACAACCGTAGCGGCTGACCTTGTGGACATGAAAAGTGGCAAGGCTATATTATCAAGCTCTGATATAAATCCTCAGAAAAAATTTGGACTCGATGTTCTTACTAGAATCACCTACGCTCTAGAAAATGAAGAGCAGGCAGTTAAAAACCTTCAACATGAAATAGTAAACTTAATAAATAAAATGACTTTTGAAATGTGCATGAGTGCAAATATAAGCAAAGAGCATATATATGAGGTTTCAGTAGCTGCAAATACTACTATGCTTCATTTTTTACTTGGAATAAAAGATAATTCAATTGGAAAATCTCCCTATGCACCTGTATTTGTAAAATCAAAATACATAAAAGCTTCTAGCATAGGGATAAACATAAATAGTAATGGCAAGCTATACTGTCTACCTGGAGTATCCTCTTATATAGGTTCTGACATAGTAGCTGGAGCTTTTGTTGCAAAGCTTCATGACAGCAAAGATAATATTTTATTTATTGATATAGGTACCAATGGCGAGATTGTACTTGCTAGCAAAGGGAAGCTTCTTTCTTGCTCCTGCGCGGCAGGGCCAGCACTTGAAGGAATGAATATCAGCTGTGGCATGAGAGCGGCAACTGGAGCTATAGAGGATATGGTAATAGATAAAGAGCAAGTCAGACTCTCGGTTATAGGGGAGCAGCAGCCAATAGGTATATGTGGTAGTGGGATATTAGCAGCATTAAGAGAATTATTAAAAACAGGAATAGTAAAAAAAGACGGAAGCTTTATAAAAAAAGAAAAATTAGCAGAGGATGACTATAGACAAAAATACATTAGATTAAATGGCAAAAAAAGAGAGTTTATGATAGAAGATAAAGCCAAGACTCTCTATATAACTCAGTCAGATATAAGGCAGATACAGCTTGCAAAGGGTGCTATACTTTCTGGTTTTTATGCTCTCCTAAATAAATCTGGTATCTCCATAAATGAGCTAGATAAGGTCGTAATTGCTGGGCAATTTGGCTCTCATCTATCAGTGGATAGCTTAACAGGTACTGGAATACTTCCAAAAGAAGTAGAAAGCAAAATAACCTATGTAGGAAACTCGTCAAAAACTGGCGCATATATGGCGCTTATGTCAGATGAAGTCAAAAAAGACCTTGAAAAAATAGCAAAAACTATAGACTATATGGAGCTAGGAGCATCTGATGGATACGAGAGACTATTTGCTGATTGCCTATTATTTTAATTTTTAAAGAAAGTAGGGGGCTATTATGATTGCTATACCAAAGGATGAAATGACACCAAAAGAAAGGATGGATGCATTTGGCAGGGGAGAAGAAATAGATAGAGTGCCCTGCTGTCCTTTTACTGGAGAGTCTTATGCCACTTATTTTGGTTACTCTCTAGATGACTATAACCACAGCACTGAAATAATTGTAGATACTATAATAAGAACCTTTCATATGTTTCGAGCGGACAATTGCAGTATAGGGCCTGGACTTCAGGGAATCCCCGAAGCTATGGGCGCAAGGCTTCACTTTTCGAAAAATGATATACCTCAAATAGCTGCTCCTGCGATATCAAGCTATGAAGAAATCTCTAAGCTAAAGCCTATTAATCCGTATAAGGATGGAAGGCTAAAGCTATATATTGAAGCTTTAAAAATAGTTCAAGATAAGCTAGGTAATGAGGTAAACATAGGAAATACAGTGGGTGGGCCATTTACTACGACAGCGTTTTTAATAGGCACAGAAAAATTCTTAAGAGATTTAAGAAGAAATCCAGATAAAATCAAAGAAGTGTTAGAAATAGCTACACTAAGTACACTTAATGTCATGGATGCAATTATGGATTTAGGAATTACGCCAGGGATAGCTGATCCTATTGCATCAAGTACTCTTATAAATAAAAGTGTATACAGAGAGTTTGTTTTTCCAACCATCAAGACCTGCCAAGACCATATAAGAAAGAGAATGGGAGGCACTGGCATAATGCATATCTGCGGAAAAACAAAGCCTGTATGGGAAGAAATAGTAAGTACAGGAATAGCTGGATTTAGCCTAGACAATATAGAAGACATAGGCGAGTTCAGGCAGGGCTATGAAGACAAAGTTCTAGTTATAGGAAATGTAGATCCAGTTGGAGTAATTTTAAATGGAACTAAAGAAGATATATATGAAGCTGTAAGAGTGTGCTGCGAAAAAGGAATGGGCAGTAAAAACGGTTACATCCTAGCTTCAGGCTGTGATATTCCAATAGGAACTCCGCCTGAAAAAATTATGCATTTTATAGATGCAGCTAGAGTATATGGAAGAATGAAATAATTTTGTTAATTATGCTCTTTATTTTAGATGGAAGGATAAAGTAATAAATCATGTTAGATTATATTATTAAAAGAAGTGCAAGAGGAATATTGGTAATATTTATCATCATACTTTTCTCGTTTTTTATTATACATATGATGCCTGGAGATCCTGTTATGACAATGTTAGGGGATAAAGCTACTCCAGAACAAATAAATAGTATGAGAAAAGAATTAAATCTAGATAAGCCACTAATAGAACAATTTTTGACTTGGATATTTGGTTTTATAAAGTTAGATATGGGAAATTCCTTAATTTGGCAAGAACCAGTAATTGATATTATTATATCTAGGATAGAACCTACATTAATACTGGCGCTTATGGCTACGATGATTAGCGTAATTATAGGAGTACCTGTAGGGATAAAGGCTTCTAGAGAACATAATATGATTTTTGATAAGTTTTTTTCAGTTGCTTCATTAGTTTCTATATCCTTACCAGCGTTTTGGATCGCAATAATTTTCATTCACATTTTAGGCGTGAAAATCAATTTATTTCCAGTTGCAGGATATAGAAATATTGAATCTGCAGGGCTGCTCATATCTATATATGATTTAATGCTTCCATCTATTGTTTTAGGAGTAATGCATAGTGGACAAATTGCTAGAATGACAAGAACGCAGATGATAGATATTTTGCAACAAGATTATTTGAAAACGGCAAGAGCAAAAGGGCTTTCAGAAAATAAAGTAATACATATACATGCGTTTATAAATGCCTTATCTTCAATAATAATGGTAGTCAGTTTTGGATTTGCGGCTCTTTTAGGTGGAGCAGCTGTCATAGAGCAGATATTTAATATACCGGGAACAGGAAATCTTGTAATTACTGCTGTAAACAATCGTGATTACCCGTTGATTCAAGGTGTCTTATTGTTTATAGGAACTATATTTGTTTTTACAAATATGTTTGTAGATATATTATGTACTTTAATAAATCCAAGGACAAGGTTTGAATAAAATGATACTTGATAAAATTAAATTAGAAAATACTCAGATGAAATTAGGGATAATATTAATTTTATTACCTATACTATTAGCATTAGCAGGGCCATATTTTACACAAAATGATACAACCTCTGTATCACCAGCTAATAGATTAGAAAGCCCTCATTTACAAAATTTTATGGGCACAGATAATTTAGGCAGAGATATTTTTGCAAGAACTTGCTCTGGGATTAAAATATCCTTGTTCATAGGATTTTCAGTCACTTTAGTAAGTTTAATTATAGGAGTTTTTATTGGAACAATATCTGCATATTATCCAATCACAGAGAAGTTTTTGATGAGAGTTGTAGATGCGATTATGGCATTTCCAACTATAATACTGGCTATTGCCTTGGCAGGAATATTGGGAGCTGGGGTGAAGAATATTATTATAGCGTTGTCGATTTCATATTTTCCAATGATAGCTAGAATAGCATATAACTCAGTAAAGCAAGTAAAAGAAACTGAATATGTAGAATCTACAATAGCTATAGGAAAAGGAGATTTATATATTATTACACATTGTATACTTCCAAATATAATATCTCCAATAATAGTCCAAACGACATATATTTTTGCAATGGCGATACTTAATGAATCAATTCTAAGCTTTTTAGGGGTAGGTATTCAAGCGCCCATGCCTAGTCTTGGAGGTATGGTTAATGACGGTAGAAATTATTTTATGACAGCGCCATGGATTATGACATTTCCAGGATTAACTATTTCGCTGATTGTTTTTTCGTTAAATACTTTTGGCGATGGTTTGAGAATTTACTATGATCCAAGAGAACGTAATTAAGACTTAAGAGGGGTATTATGTGTAGATTATTAGAGTTTAATAAGGTAGTAATAAAAGCAAAAGAAAGAAAAACTAATGTGACTATATTAGAGGATATATCTTTTAGTATAGAAAAAGGTCAGACTTTGGGTATAGTTGGAGAATCAGGATGTGGAAAGAGCATTACGGGGAAAAGCATACTGGGTTTATTGAATAAACATATAAATATAACTGATGGAGAAATTATTTTTAGAGATAAAGTTATTTCAAATATATCAGAAAAAGAATTGAGAACGTTTTGTGGAAAAGAGATAGGAATGATTTTTCAAGAGCCAATGACAGCATTAAATCCCTTGTTAACAATAGGAAGACAAATATCAGAACCACTTTTTATTCACTTAAAAATGAATAAAAAGCAAGCATACAATAAAAGTTTAGAACTTTTACGTGATGTAGGGATTAATGAGCCGGAGAAAATTATAAGAAGTTATCCGTATGAATTATCTGGAGGAATGAGACAAAGAGTTTTGATTGCTATAGCAATATCTTGTAATCCTTTATTATTAATAGCAGATGAACCGACTACTGCACTAGATGTAACTGTTCAGGCTCAAGTTTTAAGGATACTTAAAAAATTGATAAAAGATAGGAATATGTCATTACTACTTATATCTCATGATTTAGCTGTAATTTCACAAATGTGTGAAAAGGTTATTGTTATGTATTCTGGAGAAATCGTTGAGGAAGACACAACAGAAAATATTATTAATAATCCTAAGCATCCTTATACAAAAAAACTTTTGAGTTCAGCTAGAGAATTAATAAAAGGGCAAGAAAAACTAACAATTGTTAATGGTTCTGTCCCTAGGCCAGAAGAGATAATTTTAGGATGTAAATTCTCAAAGAGATGTGAAGAAGTACAAGAAAGATGTTTTTTTAATAGACCTTTATTAGTTTCTAAAGTTAATAGTAATGGGAAAGTTAAGTGTTGGGAAAATATTTAAAATAAAATTATTAAAGAATATGGATGTTGAGAAATGAATAATGAATATTTACTAGAAGTAAAAAATATAAGTAAAAAATTTTCATCTGATAAAAATACTAATCCTGCAGTTAAAAATCTCAATTTTAGTTTGAAAAAAGGAGAGGTTTTTTCTATCGTAGGAGAATCCGGATGTGGAAAAACTACGACAGGAAGAATTATATTAAGGCTTATTGAAGCTGATTCTGGAGAAATATGGTTTAAAGGTAAGGAAATCAGAACTATTTCTAAAAAAGAACTTAAAAATCTCAGACCATCTATGCAAATTATTTTCCAAGATCCGTATGGATCTCTTAATCCTAGAATGAATGTCAAAAAATTATTATATGAAGCAATAAGTTCAGATAAAGATTTAAGCAAAGAAGAACTAAAGAAGAAAACAGAAAGTTTAGTAAAAAGTGTAGGCTTAAGTGTAGATGATTTGAAAAAGTATCCGCATGAATTTTCAGGTGGGCAAAGACAGCGTATTGGTATAGCAAGGGCAATAGCAACAGAACCAGATTTAATTGTTTGTGATGAGCCTGTATCAGCCTTAGATTTATTGGTACAAGCACAAATATTGAATTTATTAAAAAAAATGCAAAAGGATAACCAGTATTCATATATATTTATTTCTCATGACTTGTCAGTTGTCAAGCATATGAGCGATAGAGTTGCAATAATGTATCTAGGGCAAATAGTTGAAGTAGGAACTAATCAAGAGATTTTTGATACTCCGATTCATCCTTATACCAAACTTTTATTAGATTCCGTTTTAAATCTAGAAGCAAATTGTAGTTTTGATTTAAATACTGAGTATCAAGATATAAATATGTCAGACTATGATGAAAATAGTTGTTGTTTTTATCACAGGTGTCCTTATAAAGATAGTAATTGTAACAATTATAAGAATGAATATCAAAAAATTACTAACACTCATTATGTAGCTTGCAAAAAATATAATTTATTAAAAATTTAATAAAAGGCTTTCCAAATTTTAACATAAAAAAATATAAAAGGAGAATGATGTTAATGAAGAAAAAATTTTTAAGGGTATTGAATTTTATGCTTGTATTTTCGCTTTTAGCAACACTATTAGTAGGATGTAAATCTGAGACTACTACTCAAGCTACATCTCAAGAAGCTAATGAAGCTTCATCTACAGAAGAAACCTTAGAACCAAAGTTTGGTGGAGAAATAACAGTTGCTTTTCAATCAGCACCAGATAATTTCGATCCAGATCATCCATCATCAGATTGGGTTGTAACTGCAGTTACAAATCATACATATGAAGGCTTATTTGAATTTAGTGGCCAAAATCAAGCGGTTCCACATTTAGCTGAATCATATAAAGTTATAAATGATGGAAAAGGATATGAAATAATTTTGAGAAAAGGTATAAAATTTCACGATGGTGAAGAAATGAAGGCAGATGATGTAAAAGCATCAATGGAAAGATGGTTTAAAGTAAATCCTGCTGGTGCAGCAATAGCAGATACATTTACTGGGATTGATATAGTTGATGACTATAAGTTAGTAGTTAACTTTAATGAAGTCTATGCTCCCTTTATTAATATTTTAGCTTCACCAGTATCTAGACAGAAGATGTTAGTGAAGAAAAAAGAAATAATAGATAAATTTGGAGAATCAATTATCACAGAACATATAGGAACAGGACCTTTTTATTTTCATGAAATAGTAATGGGACAAAAAGTGGTCTTGAAGAAATATGATGATTACGTACCACTTGAGCTTGAAGCTTCTGGATTAGCTGGTAAAAGAGTTGCATACTTAGATAAAGTTACTATTGAATTTGTTCCAGAAGAAAGTGTTAGAGTTTCTGGTTTGAAAAGTGGACAATATGATTTTATAGATGAGTTATCGACAGATAGATATGATGAAGTGGATAGTTTCCCTGAAATATCTCCTACTGCTGCAAACTATGGAACTATAGGAGTGGTAGCATTTAACAGTGGCAAAAGTCCATTTAGTGATATTAACTTGAGAAAAAGTGTAGCATATGCAATTAATCCTCATGATATGGCAGCGGCACAAATAGGAGATAGTAAATTTTGGAGTGTTGATGACGGTTCTTGGTTTGCAGAAGGAAGTATTTGGTATGATGCTAAGGCTGGAGAAGGAATCTATAATAATCATAATGTAGATAAAGCAAAAGAATATGTTGAAAAATCTAATTATGGAGGAGAATTAATTACGATTTTAGGTGAAAAAGCTGACTTGTTTATGAGTAACGGAGCCTTAGTATTACAAAATCAACTAAAAGAAATAGGTTTAAATGTTGAAGTACAATTATATGATAAATCAACATATAGTGATTATAGGCAAAATGGAAAATGGGATATTACACTTTCACGTTGGAGTGATATGAATCCAGACCCACAAGTATTTGAACCTTGGACAGGAACAAATGGATGGATTACAAATTGGGATGATGAAGATTCAAGAAGAATTGATGAAATTTTTTCTAGAATGGAAAAAGAAATGGATTATGACAAAAGGTATAAAATAGTACAAGAATTTTATAATGAATTTTGGGAGACTTTGCCATACATCAAAGTATTTAACGATAAGAGGTTGTATGGAATTAAAGATAATTTAAAGGGTTATGCAGGATTTGGACAACCCTATTTTTGGAATGTTTGGATAAGTGAATAGAGGTAGTATATGAAAAATGTTAATGTAAAAAAAGCTAGCATAGTTTTGAATCTCCAAAAACAAATAATTGGAATTAAGTTAATAGATTTAAAAGAAGAATTTGAATCCATTAATTTAGAAAAACCTTTAAAAAATGGTCCCTTATGTTTCCATTTTAGAGAAGCTATGGAAGGTCATATATATAAGATTTCTGATGAAAATATAACATGCGAATATGCAAAATATGCTTTAGGTATACAAAAACCAGACAGTACTATTTTAGAAGGGCGTAGTTACAAGTACTGTGGCTTATATGAAAGCAATACTATTGCAAGAGAAATAGTAGAAAGCATGAAATACTTGAATCAAAATATTTATGGCCTTATTGTTGGCCCTCTAGAATTAATGGAAGATGCAGATTTAGTTGTTTTTGTTGATTGCGCAGAAACTATAATGAGGACAATGCAAGGTTATGCATATAAATATGGTACACCAAAGAACTTGAATTTTTTTGGGAATCAAGCTTCTTGTGCAGATTTAGTATCCAAGCCTTACTCCAATAATGACATTAATCTTACTTTAATGTGTAGGGGAATGAGGGCAAATGGAAGATTTGATAAAGGTGAACTAGGAGTAGCAATTCCTATAAATTTATTTGATTCACTGCTAGAGGGAATAGTTGCTACAGCTAATCCAGTTTTGAATCCAAAGGAGAAACAACGCATCCTTGATCAATCAGCTGATTATGACTTCGAAATAGAGTTTGATATGAGTTACAATTATGGAAAAGGCTTAAGAGAATATGACCAAAAAGTTAAAGATATGAGAATAAAAGATAGAAATCATGAATAAATCCTAAATTTCAAGAAAAATAAAATGGTTTTAAGCAATTAAGAATAGAGGTGAATAATTGAGATTAAGTATATATGTAATAAGAAGTGATTATAAATATTTTGGGGAGGGCTAAAAAGTGATTGAAAGTATAAATTTACAAAAGTCCTTTGGAAATACTCAGGTATTTAAAGATATTAATCTTAAGATAGAAGAAGGGGATATCTATGGATTAGTGGGTCGAAGTGGGGCGGGAAAATCAACTTTTCTTAGGTGTATTAATGGACTTGAAAAATATGATAGTGGTAGCTTAATGATTGATGGAATTGAAGTAAGAGATTACTACAACAAAGGAATTAGAGAGTTTAGAAAAAATATAGGTATGATTTTTCAACATTTTTCTTTAATGAACAGAAAAACTGTATATGAAAATATTGCTTTGCCAATGGAGTGCTGGAAATATAATAAAAAAGATATAGATAAAAGAGTAAAAGAATTATTAGAATTAGTAGGATTAGAAGAGAAAATGAACGATAAACCTAAAATCTTAAGTGGTGGACAAAAACAAAGAGTTGCTATAGCTAGGGCATTAGCATTAAATCCTAAAATACTTCTTTGTGATGAGGCTACTTCTGCTTTAGACCCTAAGACTACAAGTTCAATTTTAAAATTACTAAGAGATATAAATGAAAAATTGGGAATAACCATTGTGGTAGTAACACATCAAATGTCTGTAATAAGAGAAATTTGTACAAAAGTAGGAATTCTAGAACATGGAGAACTGCTTACTAAAGGTGATGTGGAAGATATTTTTCTTCAGCAACCGCAATCTTTAATTAATCTTCTAGGAGAAGAAGAAAATTCAATTTTGCCTAGTAAAGGAAAAAATATTAGAATGTTTTATAGAAAAGAAGATATTGCAACAAACATTATTTCTAGAATGGCAAGAAAATCAGATGTTGATTTTTCAATAGTTTGGGGAAAGTTAGAAAAATACAGAGATGGTGTCTTAGGCTCAATAGTAATAAATACAGAAGAAGAAAACGTAGGAATTATTACTGATTATCTTACCACTTTAGGAATTAAATGGAGGTTGATAGATAATGGACAATAATTTAACAATATTAAATAGCATTATTTGGCCTGAGTTATTAAAGACATTTTATATGGTATTTTTTTCAACTTTTTTTTCAACTATTTTTGGATTTATGATTGCTATAGTATTGAGTATAACAAGGAAAGATGGATTAAATCCAAATGAGACAATATATAAAGTGTTAAATACACTAATAAATGTTATTAGGTCTTTTCCATTTATTATTTTGATGGTAGCGATAATTCCTTTAACTAGAGCATTAGTAGGGACATCTATTGGTCCAAAAGCCGCTATTGTCCCTCTTACCGTTGTAGTATCACCTTTTATAGCAAGGTTAATTGAATCAAGTTTAAACGAAGTAGATAAAGGTTTAATAGAGGCAGCAAAATCATTTGGAGCTTCTAACCTCCAAATTGTTTTTAAGGTAATGATTAAGGAGTCTATTCCTTTAATCATATCTAGTATTACATTGGCAATAATATCAATAATAGGCTTTTCTTCTATGGCAGGAGCTTTAGGAGCAGGAGGTCTTGGTGCAGTAGCTCTAACCTATGGATATCAGTCATTTAATACAACAATAATGTATGGAACAGTTGTTGTGATTATTTTTATAGTACAAATAGTGCAAGCTACAGGTAATTTTTTGTATAGAAAATTAAAATAAAATTATATTTAAAAAATAGGAGGATTTTTATTATGAAATCAAAAAAAATTATTAGTTTATTTAGTATTATTATGTTGAGTATTGCTATGGTAGGATGTTCTATTAATGCCAATTCAAGTGATGATACGAGTAGTGAAGTTGATACGAAAGTTGAAGAAAAAGAGATTATTAAAATTGGAACAACGGGTTTCTTTAAGGACATAGTTCAAGAAGCTAAGAAAGATTTTGAAAGTACAAGTGGATATGAACTAGAAGTTATAGTATTTGATGATAATGTAACTCCTAATATTGCGCTAGATGAAGGTAGTATAGATGTTAACTTTTATCAACATGTTCCATTCTTGGATGCATTTAATAAGGAAAGAGGTACAAACTTAGTTAAATATGGAGAAAAAGGAATAGCATGCACTTATGGTATTTATTCCAGTAAATTAAAAAGCTTAGAAGAAATTCCGAATGGTGCTAAAATTGGTATTGCAAATGATTCTAGTAATAGAACAAGAGGCTTAAGATTTTTAGAATCAAATGGATTTATTAAAATAAAAGATGGAGTGGATTTGCCAACAAAACTTGATGTTATAGAGAATCCAAAGAATTTAGATTTAATAGAAATTGATGGTCCTAAATTAATAAGTTCTATGGAAGATGTAGATGCAGTAGTGGGATATGGAATTTATATGTTATTGAGTGGTAAAGACCCTAAAAGTGCTATTATTTTTGACAATGAAGAAGATACCAAAAGATATGCAGATGTTATCGTACTTAGAGAAGACAATAAAAATGTAGAGTGGGTAAAACATTTAGAAGCTGCTCTTACTAATGAAAAAATGAGAAAATATATGGATGAGGAATTAGAAGGGGCATATATTCCAGCATATTAATTGTATAGTTATGAATGGTTTAAAATAATTTTAGAATTATTTAAGAAATTCTATTAAAGGTGGTGATATCCTAGTTGAAAATAGATTTTAGTAGTACATAAAACATAGTTTTTAACTAGGAGATTTATGATTCAGGAAGTAATGTCATCAAATGAAAGAATGAAAAAATTGATTGCGAGAGAAAAAATAGATAGAGTCCCGGTAAATCCACTTGTAAGTCTATATGCAGCATATATTACTAATATGAATGCTAAAGAATATTTTTTAGAACCTGAAAAAGCTATGGAAGCTCAACTTTTGGCACGAGAGCTTCATGGATATGATGCTGGGCCATCGTATAATATTCCAGATGGAAATGGTTGGGATTTTGGAGGTTTAATTGAAATACCAGATTCTCCAAGAATAACACTTCCAAAGTTAACAAAAAGAGCGATTAAGTCATCAAATGAAGTAGAGAAATTAAAAGTGCCTAATCCGATGACAGCACCCGCTATGAGCCGATATTTAAGGTTTGGAGAATTAAGTGTTGAAAAAGGATTTTCTTCTGTTACTGTAGGAGCGGGTTCACCTATGGGTATAGCGGAAAGTATTGTAGGAGCTGAGTTGCTATTAAGATGGATTCGCAAAGAACCTAGTTTAGTACATCGCTTATTACGTATAGCTACTGATTATATTTTAGAAGTTGGTCAAATTTATGTTAATAAATTTGGTTCTGAAAATTGTTCTGCTTTCTCTACTTATCCAATGGAGTGTCATGAGCTTATGTCTCCTAAAATGTTTGAAGAATATAGCTTACCTTATGTTAAGGAAATACATGAAAAATTTATAAATATGGGGATTAAAAAATGGACAATTCATTTATGTGGGGATCATACTAAAAATTTGATACATTGGCAAGAAAATATTAAGTTAGTACCTAGAACTATTTTTACTCCAGGACACGAGATGGATATATTAAAAACTGGAAAAGCTCTAGGTGAAGATTATGTAATAGGTGGAAATGTTCATACTACATTGATGCAAATAGGTTCTGCTAGGGATGTATATAAAGCATCTAAAGAAATTATAGAAAAAATGAAGTATCATCCAGGAGGATTTATTTTGACTCCAGATTGTGTGCTGCCATCACATACTCCACCGGCTAATGTACATGCTATGATAAAAGCTTGTAAAGATTTTGGTAGATATAATTAGTAATGAAGTTCCAATCTAAAATATTAATTATATGAAGTAGTTAATAGAATATTATTGATATGAAATAAAAAATTTCAAATAATTTTGATATAATAACTAATTCCTGACTTTTTGAAGTAAAAATGAATTCAAAATAGAGAAACCTTGATTTTATCAAAAGAATCGAGGTTTTTTCTGTATTTTTTATAATAATCATGTACATTTATATTCACTTACGATTTAATAAAGATAAAATGTTCTGGAGGAATAGTTTATGTATGTCACTGTTACTGGAAAAGGTAAATTGAGAGTAATTCAATTTAGCGGTAGTAATTTAGAACATCTTTATTCACAAAATCATAATTTTGTAATTAGCTATACTTTAAAAAAATCTTCTGAAGAATTCAAAAAGCTAGTTTGGGAGGAAAATGAGTGGAGCGTAAAAGTTAATCCAGATACTGGTGAAATTTTTTCTAAAGAAAAAATAGTTTCTAAGGAGCTAGAATTTAAAGTTCCGATATCTGAATCTCAAATTGCTATTGAGTGTGAATCTAAAAAACGTGGCCGTCCTAAAAAATATGATAAGAAAACTGTTTTAGTAAATATCTATTTAACTTGGAGTGCATCTAGAGTAGCTAAATATAGATCTGATAGAATGAGAATGATAGATAGATTAAAGAAAAATATGACTCTTACACAGTTCAAAATCACTACAAAGCTTAATTTATCAACAAATTTAGAATAAGTGTACAAAAGTAAACCATTAAAATCGCTTTTAAATAAGTGATTTTAATGGTTTAGTTGTTTTCATGTTTTAAATTCAGTAGAGAAATGGAATCGTTGGTTAGAATTAATAAAAAGTAGTAGAATTAGTTACTATAGGTTAGTATAATGAAGTGTGATATAATAATTTATTTATATAGAGAGTTTTATAAATAAAAAAAGAACACTTAAATAAAAGGAGAGTTAAGGTATGTCAAATACAAGTATAGAGCAAATGAAAAAAATAATTGAAGAAAAAAAGAAGAAAAGTACACAGCAAGGAAAGGCTGGTAGTACAACTAGTAAAACGAATTCAGGTCCGAGTAAAGGATTTAAAAGTATGAAAAGAGCAGGTTCTCTTAATAAATAAAACTTACTTGGATTTTATTAAGGAGGGAAAGCATGGCGGAAAATGTACAAAATAGAAAACACAGCACATGGGAATTATTTAAACGCTTTGTCCCATATTTTTCTAAGTATAAAACTACACTTTACTTAGATTTATTCTTTGCTTCTCTTACAACACTTTGCGAGCTTGCACTTCCGCTTATCCTTAGAAAGATAGCAACTGTCGGAATGGAAGATGCGGCTCTTCTTACTAAAGAACTGATATGGCAGATGGCAGGAATTTATTTCGTACTTAGAATTATAGATGTGCTTGGCAATTACTATATGTCAAGTGTAGGCCATATAATGGGCGCAAAGATAGAAACTGATATGAGAAGGGATGCCTTTTCTCATCTTCAAAATCTATCAGATTCTTTTTACAACAACACAAAAGTCGGTCAGATTATGGCTAGGATAACGAGTGATTTATTTGACGTAACTGAGTTTGCTCATCACTGCCCTGAGGAATTTTTTATAGGTGCGCTAAAGCTAGTAATATCATTTGCTATTTTAGCGAAAATAGATTTAGTGCTTACTATGGCAATATTTATATTCATACCTATAATGCTAGTGAGTGTTACGAAGTTTAACAGACTTATGAGGTCAGCTTTTAAAAGCCAAAGGAATCACATAGGAGACTTAAATGCAGGGATAGAGGATGCTCTTCTTGGAATGAGAGTAGTTCGTTCGTTTGCAAATGAAGAAATCGA
The DNA here is from genome assembly GCF_000196455.1 of Acetoanaerobium sticklandii. NCBI lineage: Bacteria > Bacillati > Bacillota > Clostridia > Peptostreptococcales > Filifactoraceae > Acetoanaerobium > Acetoanaerobium sticklandii. Next base: position 113,840 of record NC_014614.1, read on the forward strand.
AAAAGAAAAGTTTGAAAGAGACAACCAAAAGTTTTTAGGAATTAAAAAACAGGCATATAAATATCTTGCAGGCTTTCATAGTATGACTAGAATTTTTGACGGTATCATGTACCTTATGGTTATACTTCTTGGAGGATTTTTCATATTAAATGGAAGAATAAACGCAGCGGATTTACTTGCCTACATCATGTACGTTACTACTCTTCTTGCAACTGTTAGAAGAATAGTTGAGTTTATGGAGCAGTTCCAAAGAGGAATGACAGGCATAGAGCGTTTTATTGAGATTATGGATACAGATGTAGATATAAAAGATGAGCCTGATGCAGTAGAGCTAAAGCATGTGGATGGCAAGATTACATTTGACAATGTGAGCTTTGAGTATCCAGATGACCACAATAAAGTACTTTCAAAGCTTTCTTTTGTAGTGGAGCCTGGAGAAAACATAGCTCTAGTTGGCCCATCTGGTGGAGGAAAAACCACTCTTTGTAATCTTATTCCTAGATTTTATGATGTAACTGAAGGAAATATCTCTATAGATGATAGCAACATTAAGAACTTCACTCTAAACAGCCTTCGTTCTAAAATAGGAATGGTTCAGCAGGATGTGTATTTATTTTCAGGCAGTGTTTTTGAAAATATAGAGTATGGAAGACCAGGAGCTTCAAAAGCAGAAGTAGAGTATGCGGCAAAGCTAGCTGGAGCTTATGATTTTATAATGAATCTGCACGATGGATTTGATACCTATGTAGGAGAGCGTGGAGTAAAGCTCTCTGGAGGACAAAAGCAAAGAATCAGTATAGCTAGGGTATTTTTAAAGAATCCGCCTATACTTATACTAGATGAGGCTACTTCAGCTCTTGATAACCAAAGTGAGAGAATCATCCAGCAGTCTCTAGTAGAGCTTTCTAAAGGAAGAACTACCCTTACTATAGCTCATAGACTTTCTACTATAAGAGGGGCTCATAAGATACTAGTGCTTACTGAAGAGGGTATAAAGGAGCAAGGTTCCCATAGCGAGCTGATGGCTCTCAAAGGAATGTACTACGATTTATATACTCAAGGAAATCAAGAAGAAGATACACTTCCAGAGGATATAGATGCTAAAAAGAAACCTAAGTAAATTAAAAAGCCTGATTTCAGCGAAATGTTGAAATCAGGCTTTAATACTAAATAAAAACTATTAAAATTTATTACAAGTTGCAAAGATTTAATAAGAACTTTTAGAGCTTGTAGGTTGAAATATATCCTTTGAACTCGTTTGTAAGTTTTTTGAAGTCGTTTATTCCTTCAGTAAGCTTTAGAATTTCTTCTGAGTAGCTAGTTACATTTGAGCTTACTTCCTCAGTAGATGCAGAGTTTTCTTCAGCTATAGCTGCTAGGGATTCTATGTTTGTAAACATAGAAGTGATTTTTTCTGATTGACTCTCTAGCTCTACTGCTGTTACTAGCATTTTCTCAGCTACGGTTTCTATCTTGCCGTTGGCAGATTCTGTTTTTTCTATAGCTTGTTTTATAGAAGTGCTTTCTGAATTTATTACATCGTACTGATCTGTTATACTGCTTACCATGTTGTCCATTTCAGACAAGAAGCCATATACGTTTTCTTTGATGTTATCAGCGGCAGTTTCTGACTGCTCTGCAAGCTTTCTAACTTCCTCAGCAACAACTGAGAAGCCTCTTCCCATTTCTCCTGCTCTTGCCGCCTCGATAGAAGCGTTAAGTGCTAGCAGGTTAGTTTGGTAAGATATGCTTGATACAAACGAAGCTATTTCTTCTATTTCTTTTCCTTTGTTTTTTAAATTAATACTTTCATTTCTCACGTTTTCAAACTTCTCTAGAATATTTCCAAGGCTAACTACTGTGTTATCAAGAGCCTTGAATGAATCCTTGATATTGGTAAGAGCGTCCTCTAGCTCGGTTTTGTTTTTGTTTTCCTGCTCAGATATATTTTTGATGCTCTCTACATTGTCCTGAAGCATGCTCACACCGTGCTCGGTTTCATCAGCCTGAGTAGTTGCAGAGTAAGCAAGCTGCTCTACTACATCTGCTATATCCTTGCTGGTAGTGTCCATTTTTTTAGAAATCCCACTTAAGGTATCGCTAAAGCCTTGCATTTCTTCAGTCATACTGTTAAATCCTATAAAGTCCTCAGCTACTGATTCCTTGTATTTATTAAGAGCACTGTGGATTTCTTCGTACATATCTTTTCCTGTAGCTATCTCTGTTGTTATTACAAAGTTTTTAGCAGAAAGAGCATTTAGTTCATTTTTTATATCCTCAAGAGGAAGGCTCAGCATTTTAAAGCCTATAAATGCAAAAAGTGCTGTTACTACTGGAGCAATCACATAGCCATAGGCTACATCTTTGGTTAAAAATCCAGCTATTAGCCCTATAATCACTGCGAAAATAGAAACCTTTGCTCCCAAATCCTTTATAAAGCCTAGAGACATTAGCTTGTTAATTTGGTAGGTTTTTCTTTTTCTCACTTCATATGGAAAGGTAAGCTGAAGCTGCATCTCACCATCTTTTCTATATAGCTCTTTTACTTTTACGTCTTCGTTAAAGTGAGCTTTAGCGCCTATTATAAGTCCATGAAGATAGTTAAACATACCACGTTTAGAGCGGTATGTAAGCAGTACATCGTTTGTTCCTATTATCTCCATATCCAGTCCAGGAGGGTTAGATCCTGAAATTCTTTTTCTAACTACTTGGTGGACATCATTCATGGAGTTTAGAAATTGAAATAGGTTTGCTTTTTTGAAGAATGATGAATAGCCTTCATAAAATGCTTTGATATTATCTCTTCCTATTTCTCTCCATAGGTCTTCTTCTTTTATTGAAAATTGCTTTGATATTTCGTTTGTAAATCTAAAAACCTTAGCATCCTCTATATCGTCTAGTGGTGATATGGCTTTGTTAGGGTCCATTCCTGCCACTTTCATTTTTTCCTTTACGATATCTTCTGGATACATACGACTAAGAGTTTTGACCCAAGTTCCTACAACAGTACCTTTCAAAATTATGCCCCCATTCAAATGATTACTATAAAACAAATTTATTTCAAAAAAATATTTTTTCCTTACACCATTACCCGTAGAGGGCAAATTTAAAACTACTTAACTTTAATTATACAATAAGTTTTTAGCTATGTAATTAGCTATATAGAGAATTTTAATGTGTATATCATTATTTGAGAACTTTTCTTGTGTTATGTAGTGCTAGTTGCTATAATTTACTGTGATAATTTAGATAAAAACTTTTAGAATTGAGGATAACAAAATGATTCAAGTAAAAAAGCTTTCCTTTGATTTTCCTGCAAAAGTATTGTATAAAGAGGTTTCATTCTCGTTGGAAATGGGACAACACTGCGCTTTTATAGGAAGCAATGGCTCGGGTAAATCGACTCTTGTTGATATGATTATTAACCCAGATAAATATATGTACGACGGTAAGATAATTAAAGATGAAAGTTGCCGTATTGGTTATGCTAGTCAGTTTGCAGTGCGAGATAAAGAACAAGAGCAGACTGTATTTGAATATTTGAGCGAAAAATTCGTTAAAAATCAAAATTCTACAGTTGCTATATGTGAAGAAATGGCTGTAGCTGAGAATGTAGAGCCTTTATTTGAAAAGTACCAAGCTCTACTCGATGAATTTGTGTCAATGGATGGAGATAATTATATTAGTAATATCCAAAAACAACTATATATAGCGGGTATGCGTGAATTAGAGGAAACGAAGCTATCAGAACTCAGTGGTGGAGAGTATAAATTACTTCAAATTATGAAAGAAATGTTATTATCTCAAAACCTTCTTGTTTTGGACGAGCCAGATGTATTTCTTGATTTTGGAAACTTAAATAGACTTTGCAAGCTGATTAATGGGTATAAGGGCACATTACTAGCTATTACACACAACAGATATTTACTGAATCATTGCTTTAATAAGATTTTACATTTAGAGGACGGCGATATTCAAGAATATGATGGTAGTTATTCAGAATATCGTTGTTCTCAATTAAAGGAAAAGTTAAAACTTAAGCAACAAAGTATCGAAGAACAAGAAGAAATTTATCGTACCGAGAAGATGGTCGATGCTCTTAGAATAAGAGCTACAATAGTGGCTAATCCTACACTTGGAAATGCTGTAAATGCTAAACAAACACAACTTGACCGTTTACTTGCAAGACAAATTAAAGAGCCATTTATTGAACTTCGTGAACCACTTATTGAGTTTAAGCCAGTCGAAGCAAAAGATGACTATACGGTTTTAAGCGTTACAGATTATAGCGTTTCATTTGACGATGTTTTGTTAGAAAATATTAGCTTTGAATTAAAATCAGGAGAAAAAGTAGCTATTGTTGGTCCAAACGGTACAGGAAAAACTACTTTGATAAAAGATATTTTAAAGAACAATCATCCCTCAATTAAAATTGATGAGAATATAAATTATGCATGCTTATCACAATTAACAGATGAGAATATAGATGAGACAAAAACTGTATTTGAAGTTATGGAGAATTTAGGCTTTGAGACAAAAGAGAGTATTAGTGGATATCTAGAGAAATTTTGTCTAGAAGGGGATGCCTTAAAGCAAAAGGTTGGACAGCTATCTGGTGGAGAAAAGAATTTGCTCAAAATAGCCATGATTGCAAATACCAATGCTGAGCTTCTTATACTGGATGAACCTACTAGCCATCTCGATATTTATGTCCAAATGGCTGTGGAAAAAGCTATTTCTGAATATAAAGGAGCGGTACTAATGATTAGCCACGATTTTTATCTTATCGCTAATTGTGCAGACTATGTTTTACTAGTAGAAGATAAGACACTAAAGCGTATGCGTACAAGAACCTTTCGAAAGATGGTATATGATAAATATTTCAATAAAGAGTATTTAGAAGTAGATAAGAAAAAACAAGAGCTAGAAGCAAAAATTACATTAGCTTTTAAAATGGATGAGCTAATGAAAGTAGAAAAGCTTTGCAATCAATTGGAAGAAATTAGCTCGAATTAGAGAATAATATGGAGGGAAAAATGGCTGAATTACTAGCTCCAGCTGGAAATATGGAAGCTTTAATAGCTGCAATTTCTAATGGATGTGATGCGATATATTTAGGAATGCAAAAATTTGGAGCACGTGCATACTCATCGAATTTTGATTTTGAATCGTTAAAAGAAGCTATTTCTTATGCTCATCTTAGAAATGTCAAAATATATGTAACTATGAATACTATAGTTTTTGAAAACGAAATTGAAGCTATGAAGCAGCAGATGCATCAATTAAATGAAATAGGAGTTGATGCAATTATTGTTGCCGATCTTGCTGCTTTTGATTACTTAGTTAACAATTTTGCCGATATGGAAGCGCATTGCTCAACTCAAATGGGGATAGATGATTTAGACGGGACTTTATTTTTCAAGGAATTAGGGGCAAAAAGAATAGTTTTGTCTAGGGAAGTTCCCATTGAAAAAGTAAAAGAGATTAAGAAAATAGCACAGGTACCTTTAGAGATTTTTGTTCATGGTGCTTTATGTGTTTCTTATTCTGGAAACTGTTTAATGTCAGGGTTAATCGGCTACAGAAGCGGAAATCGTGGAAGATGTGTTGGTTCATGTCGCAAAGAATATGAAATAATCGATAAGACAGCTGATGAGGCTTTAGGAAAAAATTATATTTTATCCACGAAGGACTTAAACACAATAGATTATATTGACGATTTAAAGGAAATTGATTCTTTGAAAATAGAAGGGCGAATGAAAGAACCAGCCTATGTTGCTAATGTAGTATCACGCTACCGAAGAGCTCTAGATTATAAAATAACTGAAGAAGATAAAACAAATCTAAGCAAAACTTTTAATAGAACATTTACTAAAGGATATTTATTTCATGAAGATAAGAAAGATATAACAAATATTTTAAGACCAAACAATTATGGTTATGAAATTGGAAAAATTAGTAATATTGTTAAAGGTATGTACGAAATAAAGCTCACAAGACCTTTAAATCAAAATGATATTATAAGGATAAGCCATAACAATGAAGATATTGTTCTAACAGTCGTAAAATTGTACGATAAAGAAGGTAAGCTAATAAATAGAGCTAATGATGTAGGCTATATAAAAATAAAAGAAAAGCTTTCTAAGGATGATGTCGTATATTTAACAAAAGATTACTTATATTACAAAGAGCTAGAATCGTCACTCGAAAAAGAATTTAAGCGTTTTAATCTGGATATTAAGGTGAATGCACAACCAAATTCAAAGCTTATTATAGAAGCAGAAGGCTTGGGTTTTAACTTTTTATATGAAGGCGAAGACATACTAAGTGAAGCAATTAATAATCCAACAACAAAAGAGCAAGTAATAAAACAATTTTCAAGACTAAATGATACAATATTTGAGCTTAATAATGTGATTTATGAGGAATGTAATGTATTTATTCCAGCAAAATTGTTAAATGTAGCAAGAAGAGAAATTGTACAAGCTTTATATGAGCTAAAGCTTAACAGCAAGAAAAAAAGCATCAAGGCTTTTAAGGCAAAAGAAAAAATAAGCTTTACTCCAAGAGAGCCATTCTTTACTGCTTCTGTAACTTCTAAGGAGCAGTATGATGCTTGCGTGAGCTGTGGAATTAAAGAAATTTATTTTGATAATACTGTTAGAAGAAACCAAAATGATTATAAGGAAAAAGAAGGACAATTACTAATTGGAGGCTATGGTGGAATTTACCATTATAGAAAAACAAATCCTTTTATTACAGACTATTCTCTAAATGTTGTTAATTCAGACAGCTGCTACGAATTATTTAAGTTAGGAGCAAAACGAGTTACTCTATCATACGAATTGAACAAAACGCAAATTGAGGATTTAATAAGTTCTTACTATGAAAAAAATGATGGTTATCCAGCGCTAGAGATGATTGTATATGGTAGAGCACCTATGATGTTTTCAAAATATTGTCCACTAAAAAAAATGAATCAATGCGGTTGTTGTAAAACTAGGAGCTATGAGTTAAAAGATGAGCATGGTACATTTCCTATCATTACTCATGATGATTGTACTACAACTATACTTAATGGAAAGATTCTCAATCTTTTAGATGAGGTTCAAAACATTGAAGGAGTAGAGGCATTTAGATTGAATTTTACGGTTGAATCTAAAGAACAGGTTATTAAAACCATTAATATGGCAATGAAAAAATTAAAAAGTAAAGATAATCAAATTATATTTAACAAAGAAACTGACACAAGAGGACATTTCAATAAAGAGATTATGTAGAAATATCCCAGTTGAAATCTATACATTGCTTTTAAAAATAAAATGCTCTTTCGGATTAATAAATCCAAAGGAGCATTTTTTACAAAGGTTTTTAAATTAATAATTTATTGAATTTCTGATAATTCTAAATCAGCACCTAGAACTCCAACCACTTGTCCGTTATCAATTATTGGCACTGATATAGTTACGCATGGACTATCAGAACCCAGTGGCACATATACCTCAGAAATATAATTGTTTTTGGATGTGAGTGGGTTTTTGTACCACTCTCTAAAAGCGACAGTATCCATCTTAAGGTTGAGGTTTATGTAGTGTAGATTGTGAGTCTCTGGAGTTGCAGAATATACTACAGATAGATTCTTTTCTTTACTCACAATATCATCTATAGCTTTTTTGTGCTGATTGTAATCCATTCCTGTAAGAGCTGATGTCAGAGCAAGCTTTTTTAGTTCAGAGACTAAACGATTTATTTCTTTTTTCTTTAACTCGCTAATTACAATTCCTTTAGAAAACTCTTTAACTTGATCGAGTGCATCTTTTGATGATTTTGTTAATATTTCGCATGAAGACATCATCTGCTCTGCGCTTGAGGTTTGCTCTTCGCAAGCTGCATAAACATTTTGAGTCTGAGATGCTATATCGTTTGATAGATTTGATACTTGAGCTAAAGCTTCAGCAATTTTTTCAGATTCCTTGGCTTGGTTTATAGTAATATCCTTGATAGAAGAAATTTCATTTTCCATTTGATTTATGTGAGTAGCAGTTTGCTCGATGAGGGCTTTTACCTCTGAAACCATACTTACGTTTTGAGCTACAGTTGCAGTGTTACTATCTATTTGCTCTACTACTAGCTCAGTTTCTTTTACTACTTCATTTACTATTTTTATGATATCCTCTGATGCCAGCCTAGATTCTTCTGCTAGCTTTCTAACTTCATTTGCAACTACGGCAAATCCTTTTCCAGCTTCTCCAGCTCTTGCTGACTCAATAGAAGCATTTAGAGCTAGAAGATTAGTTTGCTCTGAGATTTTAGTAACTACAGTTATAAAGTTAGATATATTCTCCACTTTTCTTTTCAAATCGTGAATCTTACTTGCAGAGGTTTTTGTTACATCTCCTGTAAATTCTATTCCATCTAGGAGCTTATCTACGTACTGCTTTACATCGTTTACACTTTTTTCTACTGTAACAGATAGCTTGTAGTTATGCTCGCATTTATCAGCTATAGAGCTTGCATGCTTGGTCATTTCAGATGAATTTTCAGTTATTTCATCTATATGCTCCTTTTGCTCTGTAGAGCCATAAGCTATTTTTTCAACGGCATGACTGATGTTTGAAGAGACCTCGTTGTTGATTTCGAGCTGGTGATATACCTTTTCGCTTTCATAAGCACTTTGTTCTCCAGAAACCTTCATTTTAGCAATCATATGATTTACAGCCAGCATGATTTTATCAAGCTCGGCAGCCACCTCGCCCATTTCGCCAGTAGCTCCTAACCTCATTTTGAAATTATAGCCGTAATCTCCAGATACTACAGCTTTTAGACCATTTATCAGGTCTTTATTTGAAGTGATGCCTGAAGAAGCAGATATGTATATAGCAATAGCTATAAGTAGTACGATTATTACTAGAGCTGGAACTAAACCTAGCATTTGATTTCCGTAAGCATAACCTACGCCGCTTCCTAGCAGTATAGATATCAGTATGAATATCGTATTTTTATTCATTTTTTACCTCACTTTACACTATTTATTGTGAATCCTTACACCGTAGTATTATGTATTAGACAATATGTTACAAATGCATTAGGATATATTGACTACATTTTAACATAAATTATATTTACTTCATATATATATAAAATAAATTATATAACAAGTATAAAAAATAATAATAGATTAAAATATCACTACTGATTTAGACTAAAAAGAGAAAACTTTGTAAAATTAAAAGAGTGATTAAAAAAGAGCATAAAAAACTTCCAGTTAGATAAGTCGTCTATTATAAGACCACATCTAACTGGAAGGATAAAGTTAAAATTTGCTAGTGATTTTAGTATTGTTTTTTTAGTTTATAACGAGATTGTTTATAAAGTACTCAAGCCACAGGGTTTCATCTGTAAGCTCAGGATGAAAGGATGTGACCATCATATTTTCTTGCCTTGCAGCTACTATATTTTCATCTACAGTATGAAGAGCTTTTGCAGTATTTCCTATGGCTTCAATATATGGAGCTCTTATAAAAACTAGCTTTGATGGCTTGTCATCCAGTGCTTTTATATTATCTACGGTGATAAAGCTATCTAGCTGACTTCCATAGGCATTTCTTTTGACAGTGATATCCATGCAGCCAAGATGAACTATAGGGTCGTCTATTAGTTTTTTTGCTAGTAATATCATTCCTGCGCAGGTACCCCAAACTGGAAACCCAGATTCTATTTTTTCTTTTAGAGCCTGCTTTATATCAAAATCGACTAGGAGCTTTCCTATTGCAGTGCTTTCTCCACCAGGAAGAATGATGCCATCGATGCCTTCAAGCTGGTCTTTTTTTCGTATTTCTACAGCTTTATGGCCTAGCTTTTCTATATGATTTACATGTTCTATAAAAGCTCCTTGAAGAGCGAGAACCCCTATTGTTTTCATATTAATAACCTCTGTCTGCCATTATATCGTCTTTTGATATAGAATATACATTTATACCTACCATAGCTTCGCCAAGATTTTCTGATACCTCAGCCAATATTTTAGGGTCATTATAATTTGTTACAGCTTTTACTATGGCTGCAGCTCGCTTTCTTGGATCTCCAGATTTAAATATTCCAGAGCCTACAAACACACCATCACAGCCTAACTGCATCATCATAGCAGCATCGGCAGGAGTGGCTACTCCACCTGCAGCAAAATTTACAACAGGAAGCTTTCCGTGCTCATGTACATAAGTCACTAGCTCTATAGGAGCCTGAAGCTCTTTGGCTGCATTCATCAGCTCTTCCTTAGTAAGTCCCTGTATACGTCTTATTTCACTGTTCATCATACGCATATGGCGAACTGCTTCAATTACATCGCCTGTTCCAGGCTCTCCTTTAGTACGAATCATAGAAGCACCTTCGCCGATTCTTCTAAGTGCTTCTCCAAGATTCTTTGCTCCACATACAAAAGGCACATTGAAGGCTTTTTTATCTATGTGAAGACTAGGATCTGCTGGTGTAAGCACTTCGCTTTCATCTATGTAATCCACGCTCAGAGCTTCTAAAATCTGAGCCTCTACAAAATGCCCTATACGAACCTTTGCCATTACTGGTATAGATACAGCTGATTGAATTTCTTTTATCATTTTAGGGTCAGAGGCTCTAGCTACTCCTCCGTCTTTACGAATATCAGCAGGTACTCTTTCTAATGCCATAACTGCACAAGCTCCAGCTTCTTCAGCTATTTTAGCCTCCTGTGCATTTGTTACATCCATGATTACTCCGCCCTTTAGCATCTGAGCTAAGTTTTTGTTTAAGTCATAACGATTTTCCATTGTATTGCCCCCTTTATGTAAGTGTATCGATAATTGTATTGGTGTTACTCCTATATATTTCCATATTATTTGGAAAATTACAATACAATTATGATAAACTTACTGAAAAAGGAGAATTGAATCGATACGCTCTAGATTAATTCTTTATACTATTTGCATATCCTAGCTCTATAAGAAGCTGACTTAAGGATGCTCCGTCGATATACACCTCTGCTATTACAGTGTCCTTATCTAGATTTTGAGTAACCTTTACACTTACATTTCCTGAAGCTAAAAGCTCTTTAATTTCATCTAGTTTAGGATTTGAAATACTACCTAAGATACAAGCCCCACCAGTGTTTAAAAGCTTATTGTCTTCATTTGCGCACACTACATTTGCAAGCTGAACTTTTTTGATCTGACCATCTATATTCATCTCTAGTGTAGTAATATCTAGTACCTTAATTGAGCTATCAGCAGCTTTAGCTTCTGCCATAGTCATATTAACAGGGTCAGAATGCACATATACATTCATACGAACTGGGTCCCACTTAATATCGTAATTCAGAGCATTTGCAACAAAGCTAAGAGGAACCATAGTTCTGCCATTGACTATTACAGGGGGATAGTCTAGATGCATAGGATTATCATCTATATATGCTAGCTTACTATTTATAGATAGCCTTATAATTGAAGCTTGCTTTCTTATGATTACGCTTTGATTTCGCTCATTCCAAGTGATTTTGCAGCTAAGAGCATTTCCTATAGCAGAAATGGGAACTAGAGTTCTACCACTTCTTATTATAGGTGGAACGTCCATTTTTAGTGGCTTGTTATCTATGTAGACACCTATGCTGTGGTTTGCATATACTGGAGATGAACCATGAGAAAAATTAAAAATTGATATGAGAATAAGAGTGATAATTCCGAGCTTATGCAGAAAAGATTTAAATAAAATGTTATTTTTCTTCATATAAAGTTCTCCTCTAAAATATTTAAAAAATTATTAATTTAATAGTATACTAACCTAGAGGTCATTACAAGGGCCAAAGGTTACAATATTATTGACAATCAGTGGATTTTTGTATAAAATGATACGAGGCGATTTATGATGAATAAAGAATTTTTTATGAGAGAAGCTTTGAAAGAAGCTTTAAAAAGCTATAGCATAAATGAGGTTCCAATCGGATGCGTCATAGTCAAGGATGGAGAAATCATAGCAAGAGCTCATAACAATAGGGAGCAAAATAAAGATCCTCTAGGACATGCAGAGCTAATAGCAATAAAAAATGCAGCTAAGCATCTAGGTGGATGGAGGCTAGTTGGCTGCGATATGTACGTGACGCTAGAGCCGTGCATCATGTGTAGTGGGGCCATCATGGATTCACGCATAGAAAATCTCTACATAGGAGCAATAGACGATAAAAGAGGATGTGTAGCGAGCTATCTACCTATTTTAAAGGACAGAATGATTCCTCATAATGTAAACTATGAATATATCCAGACTATCAGTCCGTACATAATTAAGAGATTCTTTAGGCATTTAAGAAGATTAAAAAAGGAAAGTAAAAATAAAATTTAAAATAAAAAACCTTAATAAGGTAGTTAAAGAAGAATACGCAAAATGTATTACTGCACACAAATGATATAGATAAAATTCCAATAATTGATGCACTAATTAATAAACTATGGAGAGATGTCCGAGTGGTTTAAGGAGCTCGCCTGGAAAGCGGGTATACGGGGAACTGTATCGGGGGTTCGAATCCCCCTCTCTCCGCCATTATCTAAAGTAGACACCTTGTATTACAGTTACTGTAATGCAAGGTTTTTTTAAACTTACTTTCCAAAATTAGTAAGTTTAATTTACTGTAAGTAGTTTGGTTTTAAAATACTATTATTTGTGTATAATACTAAGCTGCTTTTAAATGTAACATGGAGGAATTTATGAGAATTTTGCATATAGCAAATAATCCCAACCTTTCAACTCAAATAAAAACTGCGATAAGAGATAGATATAATGGCTATGAGACAGTGACCTTTGATGAATTAAAAAACCACGAGAAGAATATAGATTACTACAGACTAATAATCATAGAAGCAGATTGCACATCTCAGGAGCAATGCGAGATAGTGCTAAATAAAATTCTAGAGGCAAAGAAATATCTAGTAAATACCATTATCATATCCCATGGTATGAGTGTAGCTATGAAAGAGCACCTATATGACAATGGAGTTATGGCGATTATAGATAGGGATAAAATAGACCTGAAGCGCTTTAGAAGATATATCAGCAGTATAGAGTCGGAAACTCAGACCATAAGTAGTCTTAAAAACATGAAAATAGCAGTAGTGGATGACAGTAGATTCTCCTTGCAGGTACTAAATGATTTTTTTGATAAAAGCGGGATTCATACTGTAGACTACTACAATGATTCTGAAAAATTCTTAAACTCAGATTTAAAATATGACCTTTATGTGATAGATTTGGTTATGCCTGTTTACGATGGAGAGGATGTAATCCACAGAATCAGAGAGCAAAATAACGATGGCATAATAATCCTAGTGACTCAGTATGGAGATGTAAGAGCTATTTCTCACTGCCTCAGCATCGGAGCAGATGATTTTATACTAAAACCACTAGATTTTAAACTATTTATGCTTAGACTCAGCTCATGCATCAAAAACTACAAAGTAAAAAAGAAAAATATAAATAAGACAAACAAGCTCTACCAAAGAGCAATGAGAGATTCTCTAACAGGGGCTTACAACCGCTCGTATTTAAAGGAAAAATTTTCAAAGGAATTTCTCAAAGGCTGTAAAAATGGAGAAACCTTTTCTGTGATTTTATTCGATTTGGATTTTTTCAAGCAGATAAATGATGAGTATGGCCACCAAAAAGGGGACTTGGTGCTAAAAGGTACTGCTGATTTGGTTTCAAAGCTCATACGAAAAACAGATGTCCTATGCAGATGGGGAGGAGAAGAGTTTTTGGTAATGCTACCAGGAGCGCATCTTGAGGAAGCCACTATAGTTGCAGAAAAAATCAGAAGAGAAGTAGAAACTCTAAGAGTTAAAGGGGTAAAGAAGATTACATCTAGCTTTGGAGTTACGCAGTGCCAGAATGAAGACACTGAAGACAGCTTGTTTAAACGTGTAGATAACTCTCTCTACCTAGCCAAGCTTACAGGAAGAAATAAGGTAGTTTATGATGAGGAAGTATATATAGCAAAAGGTGGAATTCCAGTAAATATAGACTGGGGGCCTTTCTTTAGAAGTGGGAATCCTCAGATAGATAAAGAGCATGAAGAGCTTATAAGCATATCAAACGATATAATTTCAAATTGCTTTATTGAAGATAACCTTGAAGAAATTCTAGTTATGTTTAAACGACTGCTAGATCATGTATCTCTGCATTTTGAAAATGAAGAAGCCATACTTTTAGAGCATAGCTATGAAGAGTATGAGCAGCATAAAAAGATTCACAATGACTTAGTAATAAAAGCTAAAAATATGTACGATGCTTTAGAAAAAGGTCTTATTTCTCCTATAGCAGTCGTAAAATATGTAGTACAAGACGTAGTAGTAGGTCATATCATAAAGAGCGATTTTGATTTCTTTGAGCTATTCAATAAATAAAAACCTACCAAATCAAATAAAAAGCCATATAGATAAGTGTGATAACTAATCTATATGGTTTTTTTGTTTGGAGGTAATATTATGACTGATACTCAGAATTTTATAAATAGGCAAGAAATAATCGATACAGCTAGAATGTTAAAAGACAAGCATGTGAGATATAGCCTAGGAGCAAAAGCAGTTCCGCCAGCGATACCAAAGGAGCTAGACTGCTCGGGCTTTGTGAGATATTGTTACCTAGCTGCTGGAATAGCTGTACCTGATGGAAGCTGGCATCAGTGGCATGTAAGTGAGCCTATTGATAAGTCACAGCTTGAGATAGCTGATCTTGGATTTTTGTATGATCCCAATAAAAACAGTGAAATCAATCATATAGGGCTTTACCTTGGAGATGGAAAGTGGATTCACTGTAGCTATAGTGCAAAAGGTGTGACCGTAGATGATGGCAAGGTGTTCAAGTACTTTAGAAGATTTATAAACCTGTCAAAAGTACCTGAAAAACACCTAGATGCTTCGACAAATCCACCTAAATGGATGATAACAGTAACCGAAAAAGAAAAGCAGTATGCAGTTGATTCTATACATGTGCTAGCGGATTTAGGCTATATATTAAACCCTAGCGTGCATATCAAAAATCTCTATGATAGTCCTGAAAACTGGGCGCAGTGGGTAGTGCTTGCCAATATGGCTAAGGAATTTGGGAAAAAGCAGTCTTAGATTTATGAAGTAGCTTTTTGTAAGTATTGTCAACTCCGATAGCACCAAGCGGTGCGCTGATTAATATAGCAACTACGGCTACAGTCAGAATTAAATTTCCAGCGCCTACCCCTGCGGCAAGAGGAACAGCTCCTATAGCGGCTTGAACTGTAGCTTTTGGAAGATAAGCTATAGAGCAAAAAATACGTTCTTTTTTATCCAGTGAAGTTCCAAGAAGGCTCACATTTACTCCAACTATTCTAAATACTAGTGCGCTTAATATAAATACAATAGAGGCTATACCTGCTCCTTTTAGATAAGAGATATCAACAGCCGCTCCAACTAAAACAAACAGGAGAACTTCAGCTGCAACCCAGATTTTAGAAAATTTTCCAGTGATTCTCTTTGCAAGAACCTCATAGGTTGAAAGTATAGTAGCAGAAAATGCCATAACTGCAAGTAACCCGGATACAGGAAAATATGGCTTTATAAAGTCTTCAAATGAAACAAACAAAAAAGCAATGCTTAGCATTATTAGTACCTTTACAGTATCTCTCACATGAATGGCTTTAAAAACCTTCACAAAAATAAATCCAGAGATGATACCTAGCCCCATACCAGATATAATAGAAACAGGAACTAAAAGCAGTGAAGTAGGATTAAAGCCTTCTCCTGAGTACATGCCCATAAAAGAAGCAAATAGTACAATTACAAAAATATCATCCACAGATGCCCCGGCCATAATAAGCTGTGGTATACTTTTGTCCTTACCATAGCCTGAATCTATAAGATGAATCATGCGTGGAACTATAACAGCTGGAGATACAGCGGCTAGAACACTTCCCATGATAGCGGCCTCTATATAGGAGATATTAAAAAATATAGGAGCAAGAAGCGTAACAGCAGTTATTTCAAACAAAGCTGGGACAAAGCACATAAGTATCGCAGGTCTTCCTACTTTTTTCAAATCCTTTATGTCGATATTAAGTCCAGCCCTAGTTAATATAATGATAAGAGCTATTTCTCTTAAATCTGAAGATATATCCAAAATATCGGGAGAAATAAGGTTAAGAGCGTAAGGGCCGAGGATAATCCCAGTGAGGATCATGCCCAAAAGCCCAGGAAGTCTTAACCTGTTAAATATTCCGCTTAATGAAAAGCCTAAAATTAAAATCAGTGATAAACTAAACAGCATAGTATTTCCTCTTTTCTATATTAATTTTTTGTATTCACATTAAAAAAGAGCAGACAAATTCTGTGAATACTCACAGAAGTCATCAGCTCTAGAAAAAGCGGTTTTAGCAAATACTGCTAGGGGAGAACTTCATTCCCATAAATATAATATCATCATAAGGCAGTAATAATCAACATATATCTAGCGGAGAAACCACAATTAATACGAAGTGATTGAAGAATCAGCTATAAAGCAATTTTACTTTACAAATAGAGCAAACTTGTTTATAATATCATGAGTAGATAACTATTATCTACTGAAAATTTGTCTATAGGATTTGCTGTGCTAGATGGGGAGTTAGCGGTGCCTTGTAACCTGCAATCCGCTTCAGCAGGGTCGAATTCCTGCCAGAGTATGAGCATTTGTAAAGCTGGAAAGAGTAAGTGGTGTTGAGACCTGGGTCTCGCGCAACGGAAGACTGTGAACCCCGTCAGGTCCGGAAGGAAGCAGCGGTAAGCGGACCCTTTTGTGTGCCGCGAGGGTGCCTAGATTGAGCTAACTGCTTTGATACCGTTTATGATACTCACACGAAGGCAGGTGCACAGCTTTAAATTTTCACATATTGGACTGTATGAATCCTCATACGGTCTATTTTTATATACAAAATCAATAAATCAAGCTGTAAATCTGATATAATATTTAAGTAAGCTAATATAGATTTAGGAATACTTTCAATTAGTGTACTGAAGGGACTGAAAAGCAAAAATCATGGAAAAAAACATGCATAAAGCTTTATATAGAATATATAGACCTACTAGCTTTATAGATATAGTAGGACAGGAACAAATAATCAGCATCCTCAAAAATCAAATAAGTGAAGGCTCTGTTTCTCATGCTTATTTATTTAGTGGAGGAAGAGGAACTGGAAAAACCTCTACAGCAAAAGTATTTGCAAAAGCAGTAAATTGCATAGACCCAGTAAATCAGGAGCCTTGCCACAAATGTAGCGTCTGCGTGCAAGGTGATATGGACATAATCGAAATAGATGCAGCCTCAAACAACAGCGTAGACAACATAAGAGAGCTAAGAGAAAATGTAGTTTACACTCCTTCATATGGAAAATACAAGGTCTACATAATAGATGAGGTGCATATGCTCTCTCAAGGGGCATTTAATGCTCTACTCAAAACTCTAGAAGAGCCTCCTTCTCACGTAATATTCATACTTGCAACCACAGAGCCTCAAAAAATTCCAGCAACTGTACTTTCAAGATGCCAGAGATTTGACTTCAAAAAAATAGACAAAAATCAAATAATAGCAAGAATGATAAAAATCCTAGATGAACTAGGTCTGACCTACGAAGAAGAAGCTATAGAGCTCATAGCCCAAAAAAGCGATGGCGGAATGAGAGATGCTCTTAGCCTTTTAGACCAAGCTATTGCATACAAAGAGCTGACATATCAAAATGTAGTTCATGTAATAGGAGAGCTAGATTACAGAGAGTTTCATGGATTTGTAAAAGGCATAAAAGAAAAAACTACAGTAACCTTACTTGAAAACCTTCAAAAAATAGAAGCTCAAGGTAAAGACCTAAAAGTATTTACAAGAGACTTCATATCATATACTAGAGATATGATGGTATGTAAATCAGGAGCTAGTCAGCTTCTTAGCCACTCAGGCGACGAAATTGAAGCTTTGGAAGAAAGTGCAGCTCTAGTAGATATGGATTTTATAATAAATCTAATAGAAACCCTGTCTGATTTAGAAGTAAAAATAAAGTACGCTACAAAACCTAAAATCCTAATAGAAGCTTGCTTTATAAGGCTTACAAAGCTAACACAGATGATATCAAGTAGCAGTGAAGCGGCAACTCTTCCCCAGATAGAGGAGCTAAGTAGAAAAATAGATGAGCTTGAGCTTAAAATCAGCAACCTAGAAAAAGGCGTTCAAAAGCCTAAAGAAAAAGTAATCCAGTATCAGGAAGAAAAAAAAGCCAAGGCGGCTATGCCCTATATTGACGATGTAAGACTACAGGCAAATATAGACGACAGCGAAAAACAAAAGCTCGAGGAAGTAAAAGCGAGAATGACACAGGTACACGAGGTCTTAAGAAAGCAGAAAAATGTCCACCTAAAGGCACTACTCATGGAGGGAGAACCTGTACGCTACGTAAATGACTGCATATACATAGGCTACGACGATAATTTTGCTTTTCATAAACAGACTATCGAAACTCAAATAAATGCTGACCATATATCCCAAGCTCTTACTAAAGTATTTGATAAGCCTTTAAAAGTAGCATTTATATTCAAAAGAGAAATGGGAAATATAAAAAAAGACGAGATAGATGAAGAAAAAAACATAATAGAGGAAATCAAGCAAGCATTTCCAGATGTACCTTTAGAAATACGAGAAAGAGAAGACTAAATATGATATAATAAATAGAATAAAAAGCTTAAAGGAGGAATTAATTTGGCTAGAAAAGGCGGATTTCCAGGCGGAGCAATGCCAGGAAATATGAATAATATGATGAAACAAGTACAAAAGATGCAAAAGGACATGGAAAAAATCCAAGCCGAGCTATCTGAAAAAGAGGTAGAGGCATCTGCTGGTGGCGGAGCTGTAACAGTAAAAGCCAATGGTAAAAAAGAAATTGTATCAATAACAATAAAGCAAGAGGTAGTTGATCCTGACGATGTAGAAATGCTAGAAGACCTAGTGCTTTCAGCGGTAAACGAAGCTCTTCGCTCAGCAGAAGAAATGATGAGCAGTGGCATGTCAAAAGTAACATCAGGACTTAATCTGCCTGGCATGTTTTAAGCAGGTGATATAGTGGATTATTACTCAGGACCCATCAGCAGACTGATTGAGGAATTTGCAAAGCTGCCTGGGGTAGGTAGAAAAACAGCGCAAAGACTAGCTTTTCACGTTATAAATATGGACAAAGACCAAGTAAAAGCACTGGCTCATGCTATAGTAGAAGCAAAAAACAACATAACCTACTGCTCTACCTGCTGTAACATAGCAGACAAAAATCCTTGCAGTATCTGTGATTCTCCTAATCGTACCTCTGATATCATTTGTGTGGTTGAAGATCCAAGAGACGTAGCCGCAATGGAGAGAACAAAAGAATTTCATGGAAAATATCACGTGCTTCACGGCACCATATCACCTATGGACTCTATTACTCCAGATATGCTAAAAATAAAGGAACTAGTAGGAAGAATGGCAAACCCAGAGCTAAAAGAAGTAATACTAGCAACGAATCCTACCATAGAGGGCGAAGCTACAGCTATGTATATAGCTAGACTTATAAAGCCATTTAACATAAAAGTTACTCGTATAGCACATGGACTCCCAGTAGGAGCTGACATAGAATACGCAGATGAAGTGACTATAACAAAAGCGTTAGAAGGAAGACGAGAGATTTTTTAATCAAAAAATTTTTGTTTAAGCAAAATAAAGTTCTTCAAAAAAGCAGGAGATAAGTTGGAAAAAACCAATAAATCTCCTGCTTTTTATTTCAGTTTATCTTATTCATCTTCTAATTCTATTGAAGTTAAGCTATTATTCTCATTGATTTAATTTTTTAGTATATTTTTTATAATAATTGATAGTTTTAAGTATTTCAAGACAGTGTTATAGATTTTGTAGCTATAAAATAATTATGAAGTCTTGTAATAAAAAGAGATAAGATTTTGTTGAGGAATACATAATATATATCTATGAAAATTGGTAGTTGATAAGTTTAAACTTAGTACTATGTTATGGTAAAATAAGTACATTATGGAGGAGGGATTGGTATTGGGATGGAGAAATAGACCTACATATATAGAAAAATGGCCGAAACACACTGATGTAATTATGTTTATTGATGAAAATGGTGAGTCATCTCTAAAAAATATTCAAAAGAAAATTAAAAAAGGTAGCAAAATTGATATTAATGAAAAGATATTTACTATTACAGGATGCGTAATAAATAAAAAAAATTTCCTAGAAGTAAGAGAAAATATTATTTCGCTTAAAGATAAATATTGGGATGAGGGCAAGTTTAATTATAATAATATAAAAATTAAAAGAGTATGTTTTCATTCGAATGAAGTAAGGGGAAGAAAAGGGCCTTTTAGTGATAAAGTAATAGATTATAATAATTTCATATGTGATCTTTCTGGATTTATGGAAAATCTACCGGCAACAATATTTTCATCCACAATAGACAAAGAAGAACATTGTAAAAAGTATATAACCCCTTTACATCCATACAATTTATGTTTAGATTTTGTACTGGAAAGGTTTGTTAAATATTACTTAAAACCTAATGAATATGGGGTTATTGTCTTAGAAGCAAGAGGTGCGGGGGAAGATAGATTTGTATTAAATCACATTAAAGAAGTTATTGATAAAGGTACTAGATGTGTAAATGACAGCTACTTTAAGAAGATTAAAGGAGTATATTTTAACCCTAAGTGGTGCAAAAAACACCAAGAGCAATTATCATACTTTGGATTAGAATGCGCAGACCTTTACTCATACCCTATACATAAACATATAAAATTTAATACTAAGGATAAACCTTTTGAAATTTTGGAGAAAAAAATATACGGTTATCCTAATTATAGTGGATATGGATTGAAAGTTTTTCCATAAAAAAAACCGTCATTAAGACGGTCGCCTACGCAATGTAAGCCCCAGAAAGAATCTTTTATTCTTTCAATATGAGTTTATTATATATGATATAAAATGTCAAATAAACATCTCTTAGATTGCAATAATAAATTTAACTATTACTTCATGATTATAATGATTATTAATAAAACATTAATTTTATAGGAACTTCGTAATATTAATTCGTCCTCATTTAACCCAGTGAATAAGAATGGCCAAAATATAATTTTACAAAAGAGATGTATATTCACATTGTCAAGATTTGAAAATACTAGCACGTTACCACCAGCAAAGCTTCGGTTTATTTTGTATGAACCTAAGCTTGAATAAAATCGATGATTATTTCCATACAAAGAGATTATACATATATCATTGAATTCTTTACATATAAACAGTTTTTATTTGTTGCTATAATTATCCTGTTCTTTTTATAGATGCCTAATTAGACATAGAAAAATATTATGATTGATAACACTACATATTTTAAGCTCATTACACAGAGTATTTAGAAATTTAATAATCATTGTAGCTATATCTTAAGGTTATTAGCCTAATGAGTTTATAACTTTAACTCTATTTCTTTCAAAATAGGTTATTTTTTATTCTGTACGAATATTGATATGTAATTAGAGAATTCTACAGTTTGTAGGTGGTTATTATATTGATAATTAATTATATTCCAGTTTCAAAAAGATATTGGATTTTGTGTTTGTTCAATTTGAATTTACAATTCAAAAAAAGCAAGAGATAAATTGGATGTGTTCCAATATACCTTCTGCTTTTTTTGTACTTAAAATAAATCATTTTTTATACCTCAGATAATTCAATAAGTCGGATTCATGCTAATAAATTAGATTTACTTGTTCATATTTAAAGTTCCCCACTCGCTCATGCCTTTTAGAACAGGAAGTATTGATTTTCCAAAATCAGTAAGAGAATACTCTACCTTTGGGGGAACCTGAGGGTATTCCTCTCTGTGAATGAACCCATCTGATTCGAGCTCCTTTAATTGCTGGCTTAGCATTTTGTGAGTGATGCCTTTTAAGCTTCTTCTTAACTCGCTGTATCTCATGATGCCTTCGCTAGCTAGATGCCATAGGATGACAAGCTTCCATTTTCCCCCGATTAAGTCCAAAGTATATTGGATGGGGCAGTTATATTTCATATCTGTTTTAGTTTCCATAATTCCATAACTCTCCTTTTGGGTAGTACCTTACTAAAAAGTGCATACTTACATAAAAGTAAATATGATATATAATTATAGCATAAGCAACAGGATAAGACAAACGAATACTTTTTAAACGAAATAATAATAAGAAAATATAAAATGAAAATTCTAAGGAGGAAATGAAAATGTCAAAAAATTTTTATGAAGCATTAAAAGAAAGAAGATCAATTTACGCTATAAGTAAAGAATCTGGGGTATCAAATGAAAGAATCCAAGAGGTTATAAATGAGGCAGTACTTCATACACCATCGGCTTTTAACTCTCAAAGTGCTAGAGTCGTAGTACTATTTGGGGAAAATCACAACAAGCTATGGGATATCACAGAAGCATCACTTAAGAAAATAGTGCCAGAAGAAAATTTTGCACCTACAAAAGAAAAAATCGACTCATTTAGAAATGGCTATGCGAGCGTACTTTTCTTTGAAGATCAAAACGTTGTTAAAAATTTACAAGAGCAGTTTTCGCTATATAAAGATAACTTCCCAGTATGGTCACAGCAATCAAGTGGAATGCTTCAGTATGTAATATGGACAGCTCTTGCAGTAGAAGGCTTAGGAGCGTCACTACAGCACTACAATGAACTAATAGAAGAGGATGTAGCAAAAGAGTGGAACATACCTTCAGGCTGGAAGCTAGTAGCTCAGATGCCATTTGGAAAGCCAGTCTCAGGAGCAGGAGAGAAAGAGTTCATGCCACTAGAAGAGAGAGTAAAAACCTATTTATAATCGGTAGCTTATATATGAAAGTTTCAAATTTTTAGAAAGGGGATATTACCATGCTAAGGAAAATATATCATAAAAATATGGGCTCTAGTGAGTCGCCTTGGCTCAAAAGCCTTTTTCACTTTTCATTTGCAAACTATCATAATCCAAATAACATAAATTTTGGAGTTCTAAGAGTAGTAAATGATGACCTAGTATCTTCAGACACTGGATTTGACATGCACCCTCATAGAGATATGGAGATAATCACCTATGTGCTAGATGGAGAGCTTACTCACGAAGACAATATGGGGAACAGAAATACTATATCAAGAGGTCATGTTCAGTATATGAGCGCAGGAACAGGAATATATCACAGCGAACACAATCTAGGAAAAGATGTTCTAAGATTACTTCAGATATGGATATTTCCAGATAAAAAGGACCATAAACCTAACTATGGAGATTTCAAAATAGATGAGAAGGACAGAAAAAACAAGTGGTTTCACATGGTATCAGCCAAAAACGGGGAAGCCCCTATACAAATAAATCAAGATGCAAACTTTTATGTAATAGAGCTAGATAAGGACAAGGAAACTGAATTTTTAATGGGCAGCGATAGACAAGCCTATATAGTTCAAATAGAAGGAAGCTCAGAGGTAAATGATATAAATCTAAGCGAAAGAGATGCAATGGAAGTAGTAGAGGAAAATCTAAAAATAAAAGCTCTGGAAAACATCCATCTGCTAGTAATAGAGATGAAAAAAGCATAAAAAATTTAATAAATGAAGTTTATAATACCCTGGAGGATAGAGTAAGAATTCTATTTTCTGGGGTATTTTGATTATTATAAATAATGGTGTAAGATATATATAAATCCAATTAGGAGGTATCTCATGCGAAGAAAAGATAGAGAAATGAGTGAAGAATTTGCACTGGGAATAATAGATAAATCTAGATATGGCATAGTATCTATGATAGATGGTGACAATATGCCTTATGGTCTTCCTCTATCGATAGTAAGAGACGATAAAAATTTATACTTTCATTCAGCTATGGATGGTAGAAAAGTTCATGCCCTAGTCCATAATCAAAAAGTCAGTATAGCCTTTGTAGGTGAAGTAAATGTACCAGATAACTATACTAAAGCTCAACTAGATGAGCTGGCAATAGATGAATCAAAAGCCGTAACTTTTATAAGTAGCGTATTTACTACAGAATTTGAATCAGCTATAGCTTCAGGGACAGTAGAAAAATTAGAAAATGAGGCTGAAAAAATTCATGCAATGAAGCTCATATGTCAAAAATATACCCCAGATAAAATGGCATATTTTGATATTGCAATAAAAGTAGGATTAGGAAGAACAAACGTCTACAAAATAACAATAGAAAGCATTACAGGCAAGAGAAAAAAGTATGATTCCAAAGGGATAGAAATGAAATTTGGAAGAATGGAATAAATATAAAATTTGGTATATATTAGTATAGCGTGAATAACCATTAAAGGAGTGGAATATTTGAGGACACTAAAGATTGGCAAGAAATACAGACATTTTAAGGGCAAAGAATATCTAGTAATGCATATAGCAAAGCATTCAGAAACCTTAGAAGAGCTAGTAATTTATCAGGCTCTTTATGGCGAAATGGGAGTATGGGTTAGACCGCTTGATATGTTTCTAGAGCAGGTGGAAGTAAATGGGCAGATGGTGAATAGATTTGAAGAGATATAAACATAGAAAATGTTAGTTAATGTTAGCAACTCATAGTTGTGGGAACTTT
Organism: Acetoanaerobium sticklandii; assembly: GCF_000196455.1. NCBI lineage: Bacteria > Bacillati > Bacillota > Clostridia > Peptostreptococcales > Filifactoraceae > Acetoanaerobium > Acetoanaerobium sticklandii. The sequence goes on from NC_014614.1 coordinate 138,500, forward strand.
AGATGGCAAATCTATGAATATAGGAATAAATAATTTTATAATAAAATAATGGTAAATATCTAAAATAGCCCAAGTTTGGGTTATTTTTTTGCAAAAAATAATTTTATATATATAAAATGTAGTCTATTTTACAGAAAATTTTATATATTGAATCTATAATTATTAAAAAATGATAGGAGGGATATAGGTGATTAAACTTATAGGTGTTTTAATTATTGTTATTGGTTTTGCACTGAAGCTAGACACGATAGCTGTAGTGCTTATTGCTGGAATAGCTACGGGATTAGTTGGAGGGTTATCATTTCCAGAAATCCTTTCAGTTCTAGGAGAAGCTTTTATTACAAACCGTTATATGTCATTATTTTTAATTACACTTCCAGTTATAGGAATACTAGAACGATATGGGCTTAGAGAAAGAGCGTCGGATTTGATAAAAAGTATGAAGACTGTATCAGCCGGCAAGGTTATCACTACTTATACATTTATTAGAGAAATAGCAGCTGCCTTATCGTTAAGATTAGGAGGACATGTGCAGTTTATCAGACCTTTAGTGCTTCCTATGGCGCAAGGAGCAGCAGAGTCTAATCATGGAGAAATTAGCGAAGAAGATTTAGAAGAAATCAAAGGTTATTCTGCTGCGGCAGAAAATATAGGGAACTTTTTTGGAAAAATGTATTTATTGCTAGTGGTGGAGTCCTGCTTATCGTAGGTACTTTAAAAGAACTAGGTGTGGAGGTAGAGCCACTGGGTGTAGCCAAGGCATCAATACCTATAGCTATAATAGCATTTGTATATTCAGTAGTTCAAAATCATATGCTTGATAAAAGAATTCAAAAAAGAGCTTTAACAAATAAGAAAGTGGACAAGGGGGCGTAGAAATGGTAGATATACTATTAGAGATTTTTTATATACTTTCTGGACTTGTAGCATTTTCAGCAGCCTATATGGCATTTAAGGATGCTAATCATCCTAAAAAAATAGGGACAGCTATGTTTTGGATATTGTTGGGACTTACATTTATGATAGGAAAATATATTCCAGCTGAAATAGTTGGAATCATGATATTAGCTATGGGAGGACTTACAGCCTTCAAACAAGTAGCTATTGGAAATCAGGAAAATGCACCAGATGAGTTTAGACAAAGAGAGTCAGAACGTATTGGAAATAAAATTTTCCTTCCTGCGCTTAGTATGGCAGTATTTGCTTTCTTAATAGCTCAGTTTACAACACTTGGAGGACTAGTAGGTCTAGGTATTGGTACTGTAATTTCAATTATAATGACGTTAGCTATGACTAAAGCAAATCCAAGCTATATTTCATATGATGGAAGCAGATTATTGCAGCAGATTGGTTCATCGAGTATTCTGCCTCAGCTTCTTGCAGCTCTAGGAGCACTTTTTGCTGTAGCTGGTGTAGGAGAGGTTATATCTACAGGGATATCTAGCGTTATACCTCAAGGGAATATATTGCTTGGAGTAATAGCTTACTGTCTAGGCATGGCAATATTTACAATGATAATGGGAAATGCATTTGCTGCATTTGCAGTTATTACAGCGGGTATAGGAATTCCTTTTGTATATTCACAAGGAGCAAATCCTGCAATAGTAGGAACTTTAGCTTTGACTGCAGGATATTGTGGAACTCTTATGACACCTATGGCAGCTAATTTTAATGTTGTTCCAGCTGCAATTTTGGAAACTAAGAATGAAAAAAGAGTAATTATAAGTCAGATTCCATTTGCAATAGCAATGCTTTTAACCCATATAGCACTTATGTATTTTTGGGCATTTTAGATATAACTTAAGGAGGGAATTTAGTGAAAGTATTAATTACAGGTTTTGATCCTTTTGGAGGAGAAAAAATTAATCCGGCTTGGGAGGCTGTAAAAGGTATAAAAGATATAATAGAGGGAGCAAAGATAATAAAGCTTGAGATTCCAACAGTATTTAATAAATCTATAGAAAAAGTAAAAGAAGCTATGGAATTAGAAAAGCCGGATATTGTTTTATGCATAGGACAAGCAGGTGGAAGATATGATATGACAGTTGAAAGAGTAGCCATAAATGTAGATGATGCTAGGATAGAAGATAACGAAGGCAATCAACCCATAGATATTCCAGTATTTGAAGATGGAGAAAATGCTTATTTTTCGAATCTTCCAATCAAAGCCATGGTAGAAGAAATAAAAGGCCAAGGTATACCATCATCGATTTCAAATTCTGCAGGAACTTTTGTATGTAATCATATTATGTATGGAGTTTTATATCATATCAATAAAACCTATAAAAATATGAGAGGCGGATTTATCCATGTTCCATTTATAAATGAGCAGGTCTTGGATAAAAAGAATCAGCCGTATATGCCAGTTGAGCATATAACTAAAGCGCTAGAAGCAGCCATAAAAGCAGCTGTAATAAATAATGAAGATATTAAAAAATCAGGTGGAGCAATCTGCTAATAATAAAGAGTCTTTTGCTATAAATTAGCGAAGGCTCTTTTAATTTGCCTCTATGATATAATTGATTTAGCATAAATTTTATGTAAATGATTGTATAAGTTTTGGTAGAGGTGAAGCAAATGTATGACCTATTATTTGAAGAGAAAAAGCAGGAAGAGATGAAACAGTTTTTTGTAAATCTAGCATCTTCTGGAAATATAAAGAAATATAAGAAAAAAGAACTAATTGATATAGAAGGATATGAGTTTGTTGGAATTGTTTTAGAAGGAACAGTGAAACAAACACTTTATAGTCCTCAAGGGTTAGAAAAGTCACTGTTTTTCCTCAAAAGAGGAGAAATATTTGGTGAAATGGATTATTTTACTCAAAGTAAATGCGAGCTTATTGTAAAAGCAGTGGAAGCATCTGAAGTGGCAATAATAAATAAGAAAGCACTAGAACAGGCTTTGAGGGAAAGTCCTAAAAACTACGAATTTTTTATTCACAGTATGGTTAGAAAGTATAGAATAACTTTATTTCAGATGAAAAGTATGGTTTTTAATAAATCTATAAAAAGATTGGCAGATACTTTGCTAAGGCTCAGTTACCAAGATTCAACTAAAAAGGATGACAAAACTGTTCTAAACAGGATATTTACTCATCAAGAACTAGCTGAACTTATAGGTTGCTCTAGGATTACAGTTACTAATGATTTGAATGAACTTAAGAAGAGGAAGCTTATAACGGTAAAAAATAAAGAGATAAGTATAGATAATCTGAAAAACCTTGAAAATTATTTGCAAGATGAAGATTAATGATTGTAGGATATATTTTTAATTATCTAGCAGAAAAGTATGAGAGTTTTTTAGCTTCTTGGATAGTTCATATTTTTGCAAATCTTGCTATTAACACGATAGGGTTTATGATGCTGGGAATTATAAATATAATATAAAGTGGCGGAGAGAGGGGGATTCGAACCCTCGATATAGTTTTGTAGTATTAAATAGTACTGGCATAAAGTACTATTTTTTTTGTTGCTTATTTGAGTATAAAGTTTTATTTTCCTTGCTTGTGAATAATATATAAAGTTATAATGAAAAAATAACTTGAAAAAAAGATACGATTTGAGAATAAAATTATAAAACTAGAATACTATATATATTTCAAATGTATATTAAAATTTTAGAAAAGGAGATGATATATCATAAAAAAGTTTATTATAAAGCTATACTTGTATACTATTATAGCGGCTCTTATTGCGATAGGATTAATATTTAGTCTATTTAAGACTTTTGATACACGCTTGCTTGAGGAGGTAGAAAAAAATCTTACTATAGAAAACGAATACTATAAAACCAGTATTAGCTCACAATTAGAAAAAAAGTCAGAAATAATCAATAATTTAAGTACATATATGGAGTCGAAACGTCAGCTAGATTATGATGAATTGCTGGATTACATGAAGGCAATGCTGAATAAAAATAGTAATATTGAATCGATATATTTTGGTTCAACAGATAATTTACTTGTAAATGGAAGTGGATGGATTCCTCCAGAGGATTTTGATTTAAGAACTAGACCGTGGTATGTAAAAGCAATAAATCACGGCAAATTAGTTATTACAGATGTATTTTTAAATGCGACCAGTGAGAAGTATATCATTACTATTGCAAAACCTGTGTATAGTAATAACGGTCAAGTTATAGGAGTTTTAGGTGCTGATTTATCATTGGATTCAATTGTAGATCTGATTTCAGTTCAAGATGACTCTTATGGGGAGTTCTTTATACTAAATGAAGAGTTTGAACTTATTGCTAAGTCTAGAACACAAGATGATGGGAAACCAATTCTCGAAGATACTTCTTTAAAAATATCAAGCAATATATCAAGCATAGGAACTTCTGTAGCAGAAGCTACTCTAAATAATGAAAAGGGTTATGTTTCTATATCTCATATTGATGGAACGAATTTATATGTAGGAGTGTTTAATTCTATAGGAAGTGAAAATTATTATGATAAGCAGTGGAAAAATATCTTAATTATCTCAGTTATATTTCTAGTAGGCTTACTTCTTATAATGTTCCTTATTCAAAATAAAATTATCATAAAGCCTGCATATACGTTAGAAAATGACATAAAACAGATATCTATCACAGATAATATAAATTATAGACTGGAAGAGCTAAAACGTGACCCTTTTGAAAATATCAGAAAAACAGTAAATGCAAGGCTTGCTCAGACCGAGGTTTATTTTAGAGATTTATTAGAAAGTAAAGATGAATTAGAATCATCTAATGAAGAATTAATTGCAGCTATGAATCAGTTAAAGGCATATCAAGAAGAAATAGAGCAAAATCAAAATGATTTACTTGAAAGCAAGCTATTACTTGAAGAAAGCCAAAAGAGAAATGCTGCCATAATAAATGTACTACCAGATATAATATTCATGTATGATTCAAAAGGAGTTTTTATTGATTGCCAAACAAATGATGAAGCTGGACTTGTTTTAAGCAAAGATTTGTTTATAGGAAAAAATATAAGTGAGGTTATGCCTCCTGATATTTCTGAAAAAGCTATAATGAGTATTGCTAAAACTATAGAAACAGGGCAACCGCAAAAATTTGAATATAATATTAATATAGATGGTTCAGAGAGAACTTATGAATCAAGAATGGTAAAAAGCAATGACAATGAAGTGCTAGCTATTTCAAGAGATATTACTTCAGAAAAGCAAGAACAAGAATATATTCTAAAGCTAACATACAAGGATCAATTAACGGGGCTCTATAATAGAAGGTACTATGAGGAGCAAATTGAAAAGCTAAGTGGAAGAGAGTTTTTGCCTCTTGCTATTATGATGGTTGATGTCAATGGACTAAAGCTTACAAATGATGCTTTTGGACACCATATTGGAGATGAATTATTAAAAAAAGTAGCTAAAAATCTAATATCGTGTGATTCCAAAGGAGGCTTTGCATGCAGAGTAGGTGGAGATGAGTTTTTAATGGTGTTTCCAAATACTGATGAGAATGAAGCAGAATATCTCGTTGATAAACTATATGAGCTAGTAAGTGCTGAAAAGTTAGAAAATATAGTTATATCAATATCAGCTGGATGGCAAGTTAGGACTGATGTAAGCCAATCTATACGAGATACTCTTATAAAAGCTGAGAATCACATGTTCAGAAAGAAAATAGTTGAAAGTCAAAGTATGAGAAATCAAACTGTAAACATAATCATGCAGACCCTAAGTGAGAAGAACGAGAGAGAAAAAAGGCACTCTGTAGAGGTTGCAAAGTTGGCAAAAGAAATAGGTGTATCCATGGGATTAAGTGTTCAGAAAGTAAAGGAGATAGAGCTAGCTGGACTACTTCATGATATAGGTAAGATAGCGATTAAAGAAGATATTTTAAATAAGCCGGGCAAATTAACAGAAGAAGAGTATGACGAGATAAAAAGACATCCTGAAAGCGGATATCATATTTTAAAGTCTGTTGATGAATATTCATCGCTTGCTCAGTGCGTCCTCGAACATCATGAGAGGTTTGATGGAAAGGGATATCCAAAGGGTATAAAAGGAACACAGATATCTCTGATAGCTAGGATAATAGCAGTAGCAGATGCTTTTGAAGCTATGATAGCTCAAAGACCATACAGGAAGTCTCTAAGTCAAGAAATGGCTATCGAAGAAATAAAGAAAAATTCAAATATACAATTTGATCCAGAAGTAGTGACTGCTTTTTTAAAAATATTTGATAAAAGCTAATAAATAGTAAAAGCCATAAGAATTAGAAATGTATTGTTTGATTTCTAGTTCTTATGGCTTTTTTTTATATCAGGTACTGAAGCATTACTGTTGCAAGTCCTAGGAAAAAGAAAAATCCTAGAACATCAGTTACAGTAGTTACAAACACAGCAGAGGCTAGAGCAGGGTCTATGCCTACTTTTTTTAGCAGGATTGGAACTAGGTATCCAGATATAGTAGCTACTATGAGGTTAAGTAGCATTGCAGTTCCGATTACAAAGCCAAAGGCAAGACTGCCTACCCAGAAATATCCTAGCACCCCAACTACTAGTCCAAGGCAAAGTCCATTTATGATCCCTATAGCTATTTCTTTTTTGAGTATACCAGCTTGATTTTCATAGCTTATTTCTCCTATGGCAATACCTCTTATGATTAATGTAAGTGTCTGAGAGCCTGCGTTTCCTCCCATACCTGCAACCATAGGCATGAAGGTGGCAAGAGCTACTATCTGAGCGATTGTATTTTCGAAAAGGCTTACTGTTTTAGCAGCTAAGGTAGCTGTTACGAGGTTTACTAAAAGCCATGGGAGACGAGATTTGATAGCTCCTATGACAGTACCAGCTACTTTTTCCTCTTCATCTAGTCCAGCAAGTCTGAACATATCCTCTGTATACTCTTCTTTCATTATTTCCATTACGTCATCGACTGTTATTATACCTAGGATTTCTCCATTATGGTCTACTACAGGAATAGCCATAAAGCCGTATTTTTCAAATATATGGCTGACTTCTTCCTGATCCATATCTACAGGAGCGCTTATGATGTTTTCTATCATAATATCTTTTATGAGAGTGTCTGGAGTAGATACTATGATTTGTCTTAGAGGCACTACCCCTTTTAGTACATCTAGGTCATCTACTACATAAATATAATATGGAGTTTCTGAATCGGGAGCCATAGTTCTAAGGTAGTTTATAGTTTCATTTACAGTATCTGTTTCTTTTATGGATATGAACTCTGTAGCCATGATACCGCCGGCAGACTCGGGGTCATAGGATAGAAGGGTTTTTACTTCTTCTACCTCCTCAGTGTTCATATTGGTGATTATTTCATTTTGCTCATCTTCATCTAGGGTTCCAAGTAAGTCGACTAGCTCATCTGAAGACATTTCAGATATAATCTGAGCTTGCCTATTTTTAGAAAATAGAGAAAGCAAATTGAATTTTTCATCGTCCTCTGCATAATCTAGCAGTAAGGCTACATATTCGTCTGGAAGCTTTTCTAGTATTATGAGCGGATCATCGTCAAATTCTCCTAATGCTTCTAGAAAATCTACGGGATGTATCTCGTCTATTTGTTCCAATATAGTTTCAAATGGACTTTCTAAGATGAACTCCAGTATTTGATTTTTATCCTCCACAATACCACCCACTTTCTGTTTTGCATTTATTACTTGATTTTCCTTTATTTTAAAGCTTTACAAAGCGTATGTCTAGCAATTTAGATTATAAATGAGAAGGAAGATTTTGCAAATATACGATAAAAAGTTTTGGATGTATAAAGAAACAAGAAATGATTTGAATAAATATTCGAACCTAATTTGCTAAAACACCTCAGTCCTATAAGCTCAACTACAGAGATTCTAAAAGATGAAGCGAAAAAAATGTAATAATGAATATAGTTATTTCAGGTACCTTATAAAAGGTGCCTTTTTTTGTAAAAAATAGTATAATTTTAGACATAAAGTACTATTAATGAGTTATAATAAATGGTAAATACACTTTAACCTAAGATTTAGGAGAAAACTCATGAAGTCAATTAAATCCCAAATACTCATATATCTGGTACTAGTAGCAGTCTTGATTTTTTCAAGCCTAGCTTATTTTAGCACCAAACAACTTGAGAAACTGAACCCTTATGTTGAGGCTCAGTATCTGGAGATAGCTACTGCGCGCTCAGACCAAATAAGCAAGGAGCTTAGTGGAGCACTAGAGCAAGTTAAGATGCTAAGCCAGTCAAATGTAGTGCAAGATATGAATAAAGATGAAATTATGGACTTTCTAATAAGCGTAAATCTTGGGGACAAATATAGAAACATGAGCTTTTCTGATATAGAAGGAAAAGGAATGAACACCAAAGGTGTAGAGCTAGATATTTCTGAGCAGGAGCAGTTTAAGGAAATTATTTTGGGAGATAAGGATTACTGGATTTCGGATCCTTTTATAAGTCCGTATGCAGAGGAAAATATCCCAATCATAACAGTATCTCATGTAGTAAAAAGAGATGGTATAAAGATAGGGCTTATTAATGCAGTTTTTTCTACGGCTTTTTTGGATGAAGTAGTAGGTGGTATAGACGTAGGAAAAAGCGGATTTTCGTGGATTTTAGATGACAATGGAAATATAGTTGCCCACCCTTCTAGGGATATTAGCATACATACTAAAGCAACTCATTTAATTCCAAATCAAGAGGATATAGATAAAGTTATTAAGGATGAAAAGGGAACGATGATTTACACTTGTCCAGAGGGACATAAATTTATGGCTTCATTTTCAAATATAAAAGGCTCTCCTGGCTGGACATTTATCGTATCCATACCATATGAAGAAGCCTTTAGTGAAATAAGCACAATAATAGCATTTTTCAAACGTATGACTCTTATATATTTTATTATTGTTGCTTTTATTCTTTATCTTTATGCTAGAACATTATCAAAGCCTATCGAAAATCTTAAGAAGGTTTTTGAACGTGCGGCAAATGGAGATTTAAATGTAAAGGCTGATGAAAAAATTAATAATGAGCTAGGTGAAGCGGGAAAAAGCTTTAATGCCATGCTCTCTCATATAAAAAATCTCACATATAGAGACCCAGTTACTGGACTGTATAATTTTAACAGCTTTATGCTAGAGCTTCCATACAAAATGGAAGGCTTGATCGGAGAGTATGGAATAGCTTCTATTTCAATAATATCAATAGATGATTTTAAACGCATAAACAGTATAAGTGGATATCAAACTGGAAATAAAGTACTTGAAACTCTTTCGAAGAGAATACTCAATTTTAAGATGCCTTCTGAGATGGTGGCAAGATATTTTGGCGACGAGATAATAGTATTTTTATGGGAAGCAGATTATGAAAGCTTAGAAAACAGGATAATCAAGCTCTGGCAGCTATGTGGTCTTCCTATAGATATGAATCAGCACAGATTTAGACTTAAAACTAGTATAGGAACAAGCATAATGTCTATGGAAAAAGGCAGCTACGATGAGGTAATTCACGAAGCTACTATGGCAAAGCTAAAGGTAAAAAATTCTGGTGGAAACGGATATGAATTCTACAATGAAGCCATCAGCAGGATGATTAAAGAAGAGGAAGAGCTAGATGATGCAATTTCAAAGGCTCTTGAAAAAGAGGAGCTTTACCTTGTTTATCAGCCTATAGTAGATATAACAACAAGCGAAATAATATCAAATGAGGCACTTCTTAGATGGGATAATGAAAGCTATGGCAGACTTCCTATACCTGTAGTTATTGAATTTGCTGAGAGAAAAGGCTATATAGAGGATATAGGATTTTGGATTCTAAAGGAAGCTTGTAGGCAAAATAAATCTTGGCAGGACGAAGGACTTGGACTTACTGCTATTTCTGTAAATATATCAGTTCACCAGCTAGAAAAGCCCGACTTTGTGGACAAGGTAAAAATCGCTCTAGAGCTTTCTAATTTAGCTCCTGAGTATTTAGAGCTTGAGATAACAGAAACTACGGCTATGGAAAATGTAAATGAAAAGCTAGCAACTATGTTAAAATTAAAAAGACTAGGAGTAAAGATTTCAATAGACGATTTTGGAACGGGTTATTCTTCACTTTCTTACTTTACAAAATTTCCTATTGATACCTTGAAAATAGACAAGAGCTTTGTAAGAGATATGCTAGAGGATAGTAATGCGATGACTATCATAGATACAATAATAAATATGGCAAAGGCTATGGACGTTGCAATAACAGCTGAAGGAGTAGAGACACTAGAGCATATGGAAAAACTTAAAATTATGGGCTGCGATAAAATTCAGGGGTATTACATCAGTAAACCTCAGAAGGCATCTGTATTAGAGCAAATGCTTAAAAAATTACCCTAAGTTTTGTGTAAAAAATCATCAATGGGAGGGGGAGCCCAGTGATTAAGAATTTAGGTAAAAGAAAGCTTTCTATAAAGCAAGAGGTTTTTTATCTTGGCGTTGTTTTTTCACTGGTTACCTTACTTTTGTTTGGTGGCATACTTTGCACGAGCATTTATTACATGCAAGTAAATCATGCAAAGCAAGCACTTCACGATTCAAACTACCATATGGCTATGATAGCTAAAAATCAAAGCAGAGCCATATCAAATACACTTCAGGTGCTTTCAAACAATCCAGATGTAAGAACTGCTGGCTTAAGTGATGACGAAGCTTTAGTTTCAAAGGTACGCTCACTTTATAGAGATTACTATAATTCAGATAAGAATATAATGTACATTTACTCTGGCTACGAAAATGGCAGGATAATCATAGATAACTGGACATCGCCACCAGAGTTTGACCCTAGAGAGAGACCTTGGTACAAACATGCAACGGATATAAAAGAAAATAAAGTAGTTCTAGGAAGAGCTTATCAAGATGCAAGTACTAAGCAGTGGCTTGTTTCTTCGAGTACTCCGCTGTATGGTATGGACGGAGAGTTTGTAGGCGTGCTTTCTATTGATAGAACAGTTGAAAATATGAGCAATATTATAAATGAAAAAAATCTATACAAAAGCCAATATAGCTTTATTATAGATGGATATGGGAAAATCTTAGTTCACCCTAATCAAAATATGATTCAAAAAACTTTTTCATATTTTGGAGCTGAAGTGCCGTCGCTTAGTGGAGAAATCAACTTTGATGAGGGCGGAGAACCGTCATGGGCTTTTTACAGCGCTTTAGGAGACAGCGAATGGTATTTAGTTACCATAGTAAACAAGCACGAGGTACTGCTTCCTCTATATCAGACCATATTTATTCTAGCTGTAATCAGCATTATTATTGCATTGATTTTGGGAGCTTTTCAAAGTAGAGTTCTAAATACTAGACTTGGAAGGCCGCTTATAGTGCTAGGAAACAGAATAAGAAAGATATCAAATGGAGAGAATCTAGAAAAGCTCAAATATTATCATTCAAATCATGAGATAGTTGAGATAGCCCAAAACATTGAAAAGCTAGCAAGCATTGCTGTTAAGGACAAGGAAGAAAAGCTGAAAACCATACTATTTTCAGTTGCAGATGGAGTAATAGCAACGGATAGAAAAGGGATAGTCGAGTTTGTAAATCCTGTAGCAAAGGCACATATAAATAGATTGGAAGATAGGATTGTCGGCAGAAAAATAGAAGAGATTTTCGACATATATAGTGAAACTGATAACTGCAAGGTGGCTGTAGGGCTTCCTAAATCATGGGGCGAAAATCAATATTACAATAAGGAATACTATGCGAAAATGAGAACTCAAAGTGGAGCTGAGATTCCCATAGAGTACAGCATTTCTCCTATTAAGGATTCGAAATCCAAAATAACGGGTATGGTTATAGTGTTTAGAGATTATACTGTTAAGAAGAAAAAACAAGAAAAAATAGAATATATGAGTTATCATGATCCACTTACGGGCATATACAACAGAAGATATTTTGATGAACAGATAATTGAGCTAGATAAAGAGGAGAATCTTCCACTTACCATAATATATGCTGATATAAATGGACTTAAGCTTGCCAACGATTTAAAAGGTCACGCAACTGGTGACAAGCTAATAAAGCTTGCTGCGAGCAGTATAAAAAAAGAGCTAAGAACAAATGATATTTTCTCTAGAATAGGTGGAGATGAATTTGGAATAGTTCTTCCTCAAACTGGTGCTGAGGCTGCTGGACTTTTGATAGAGAGGATAAGAGCAAGTCTAGAGGATAAAAAGGTTGAAGGAATCTCACTTTCCATATCCTTTGGCTATGCTACAAAATATAAGCCAGAGGAGAAGATAAGCAGTATAATCACTGATTCAGACAGCAATATGTACAGTAATAAAATAACAGAAAGTGCAATTTTTAAGAAAAATACTATAATAGATTTTAGAAATGCCATAGAAAATAAGCATTCAATGACACTTGAGGATAAGCTTAGAACAAAGAAAATTTGTGATGTAGCTATGATTGAAATGGGTATTAAAGGAGATGAGTAGCTTGAAAAGAATAATACCTATAGTTATAACGATAGTAGTTTGCGTATATTTATTTGTGTATGCAGTAATGACGCTAAAGGGGATGAGCCTTTCTGAACCACTTGGAATAAAGCTATTTATGCTGTCTATAGGAGCGATATCCATAGGAGTTATGTTTGCTATGGTTATAGCTTTATTTAGAAGGCTAAGAGAAATTAAGGAGGAAGAGGACGATGATATTAGTAAATACTGATTATATAACTGGCAAGGAACTAGAAATGCTTTCACTTGTAAAGGGCTCTACTATTAGGTCTAAGCATGTGGGAAGTGACATAATGAACAGCTTAAAGACTTTGGTTGGTGGAGAGCTGGATTCATATACTGAAATGATGAATGAAGCTAGAGCTATAGCAACAAAGAGAATGGTAGAAGAAGCATATAATCTGGGGGCTGATGCTGTTGTTAATATTAGATATGCATCAAGTGCAGTTATGCAAGGAGCTGCAGAGGTCATAGCCTATGGAACCGCAGTAAAATTCATCAATAAATAGTAAGGGGATAATAAATGAGATATGAAGGAACGGTATATAGACCACCTAGTGAGGCGAGGAGCTTAATCGTGCAGGTGACTATAGGATGTGCTCACAATAGATGTACATTTTGCAGTATGTATAAAGACAAGCAGTTTAGAATAAGAGAGCTAGAAGAAGTATTTGAGGATTTAAAGTCTGCTAGAGCAGTTTATCCTAAAGTAAAAAGAGTGTTTTTGGCAGATGGAGATGCTCTGGTACTTCCTACTGATAAGCTTATTGCTATTTTGGACAAAATAAATGAGCTTTTCCCTGAGCGTGAGAGGATAAGTGCATATGCGACTCCACAGGACATAATGAGAAAGAGCAGTGAAGACCTAGCTCTATTAAAAGAAAAAGGACTGCTAATGCTATACATGGGGATAGAGTCAGGCGATGATACTATCTTGCAAAAGATAGATAAAGGAGTAGCCAGCGCGGACATGCTAGAAGCAGGAAAGAAAGCTAAAGAAGCTGGGCTTATTCTTTCTGTCACTATGATATCAGGACTAGGCGGACCTAGAGGCTCGGCAGCTCATGCAATAGGGTGTGCGAAGCTAGTAAATGAAATGCAGCCAGAATATGCATCCTTTCTTACTCTTATGCTAGAGGAAGGCACAAAGCTTTATGAAGATTATCAAAGCGGAGAATTTTTACTTCTTGAGCCTAGAGCAGTTCTTTTAGAGCTTAGATTATTTATACAAAATACTAATCTTGAAAGCTGTATATTCAGAGCTAACCATGCCTCTAATTACGTAGCTCTTGCAGGGACACTAGGCGCAGATAAACAAAGACTTTTAAATGAAATAGATACTGCTCTAAAGGAAGACGATTTTAAACCCGAGTATTTAAGAGGTCTGTAAGAAAAAATTCAAGTATAAATCATCCTTATTAATTAGGATGATTTTTTTTGGGTAAATATTCACAATATATAAATTAACAAAAAATGTAAAAGCACAAGGGGTGAGATGAAGATGTACAATTTTAATTTCGAGGATAGTAAGTTTGATTTAGATTTTTTGGCAGTAGATTCTGGTTCAAAGAAAATGCTCTCGAGCAATACTTTTTATAAGATTATAGTTGCCGATGATGATAAGGATGTCCATACACTTACAGACATGCTATTTCAAGACTTCGATTTTGAAAATTCACCACTTCAGCTCATTCATACTTTTTCTGGCAAGGAAACTATAAGGGCTATAAATGCTCATGAAGATACAGCTGTACTTTTATTAGATGTGGTAATGGAAGAAATGAATTCTGGCATAAAAGTAGTGGAGCATATAAGACAGGTACAAAAAAATAAATTTACTAGAATAGTGCTTCGAACGGGTCAGCCTGGATATGCACCAGAGGAAAGCTTGATAAGAGATTATGATATCAATGACTATAAGCTAAAAACTGAAATGACAAGGCAAAAGCTATACACTATGATGTATTCTTGCCTTAGGTCCTATAGAGATTTGATTCAAATTGAGACGACTAAAAAATCCTTGGAGGAAATGGTCAAAATAAGTGGAGAGCTATTTCAAAAAAATAGCTTTGATGAGTTCTTAGATTCTATATTTCAGCATATTAAGTTATTTCAAAAATATAACTATGATTTTGATAAAAGTATAATTGAAAAGCGAATCAGTAATAATGGATTTATAGTGGCTTCTTGTGCGAATGAATTCAAGATAATATCTGCTAGTGGGAAGTATAAATCATATAAAAATACTAGCATAGAAGAAAATATAGAGCTTCAGGATATATTTGCTAAAATAAGCAACTGTAAGCATTCAAATAAAAATATTGTTTTTACTGAAAAGGGCTTTATATTTTTTAATAAAGGAGTTCAAAATAGCAGAACCTTTGTATATATAGAATCCAAAAAAGAAAATTTTGATGAAGCTCTTATTCAGCTTCTTATCAATAACTATGTTTTTGCTTTGGAAAATTATCAGCTGGGAGATTTATTAATAAAGAGCCAAAAGGATATAATATTTACTCTTAGTGAAACTATAGAAAGACACTCGAATGAAACCTCGAATCACGTAAAGCGAGTATCCTTGCTGATGAAGTTTCTTGCATCCAGATATGGATTGGATAAAAAAGAATGTGAAACCCTAGCAATATCAAGTGTCCTTCATGATATAGGCAAGATAGGAATTCCAGATTCGATACTAAAAAAACCTGCGAGGCTTTCTGCTGATGAGTTTGAAATAATAAAAAATCATACAACTATTGGATATGATATCCTTCGCCAAAACAACCACCCTCATTTTGAAAAGGCGGCTCAGATTGCATACTGCCACCATGAAAAATACGATGGAAGCGGATATCCAAGGGGCTTATCAAAGACAAACATACCTCTTTATGCTAGGATGATGGCTATTATTGATGTGTTTGATGCTCTTGTGAGTAAGAGATGTTATAAGGAAAGCTATCCTATTAATGAGGTAGTGGATATTATGAGAAATGAAAGTGGAAAGCATTTTGATCCTATCTTGCTGAATATGTTTTTAGAGGGAATAGATGAAGTGAAAGATATCATCTATTCCCACAATGATTAGATTAAATAGGAATTTTAAAATCAAAGCTAGTAAATTCTAAAGGGGTACTTTGTGCAGACATTGTGCCCTTTAATTTTTGATTTACTAGGTTAAATACTATGTTCATGCCTAGCCCGCTGTTTCCATTTTGCCTATTGGTTGTAAAAAATGGCTCGTAGATTTGTTTTAGGTTTTCACTTGATATGCCTATCCCATCATCTTCATAATGCATATAGAGAAACTCATGGTCTGCAGTGCATTTTATATAGATTTTTCCTTTTTCTTTGTTACTAAATCCATGTTCTATAGAGTTCATTATGAGATTTGTAAAAATTTGAGAATAAACTCCAGGATAGCTATTTAATTCTCAATCTTCAGGACAATCAAGTTTAATAGTATGTCCAGCATTTTTATATGTTGACCTAAGGCTAATTATTACAGAGTTAATATTGTCTTTTAGAAGGAAGCTTGTCTTAGCTTCACTTATTTGATCTACAGCAACCTGCTTAAAACTCTTAATAAGTTCAGAAGCTCTATTTAAATTATTTTCAAGAAGGCTAGATGATTCAGCTAAGTTTATCATAAAATTTTTTAAGTCTTCTTTAGTCATAGTGCCATCGTTTAATTTTTGAAGTACATCATTATTGAGCTGTGATATATGTGAAGCTGTAGATACTCCTATCCCTAAAGGAGTGTTAATTTCATGAGCTACTCCTGCTACTAGATTGCCAAGAGAAGCAGCTTTTTCTGTTTGAAATATATATTCATACTGCTCTTCTAATTCTCTATTTTTTTCGGTTATTTTTTCTTCTAGACTTTGATTTTCATCTCTAAAAGCATCTATTATCCGCTGAAAGGATATGGATATTACACCCATCTCGTCTTTTCTTTTTAAATAATTTTCCGGAATATTTTTGGAAAAATCTCCATTAGCTATATCATCAGCAAAGATACTCAAGATGGAATAAGGCTTAGTGGTTTTGCTGACAATAAAATATATGGAAATTATTGCTAGAAGAAAGAAGAATAGCACAATAAAAACTATAGAAGTAAATATATTAATAATTTCTTTTTTTATTCGGTTTGAATCTATTAAAGATATAAGCTGCCAGCCATTTTCTCCTATGGTGTATGAGCTCATAAAGTAAGAGGTATCATTATATTTTATCTCTTCAAAAAAATCTTTAAAGGTACTAGATTTCATAGCTTCATATAGCCCATCATCATATATAGACTCTGTCATAATTTTTTGTTTATCTGGATGATATAGATAGGTTCCATCTGAAGTAATTAAAAATGTTTTATCATTAAAATCTACGGTTCTGGATTCTATAATTCCAGGGATGGTGTCTAGCATTATATCTACTACTACAAAGCCATAGACGGAAGTATCTTCTCTAAGGGCCTGAATAGAAGAAACAACAGTTTTTCTAGTATTCCACTCTACATAGGGATTTGTAAAAACCGGCTTATCAGAGCTGAGTGCTACCTCGTACCAAGGTCTATCCTTTACCACATAGGATTCATCAGGGACAGTGTTTGAATTATCAAGGTAAAAGTTTGCCTTCTCATTTGCTACCCAAGCTAGAAAGTGAAGAGGACTGCTTTCTTTTATCTTCGTAAGATAGTCTAGGACATAAGGATAATTTTCATGAGTTCTAATCTCGTCTTTTGAATCAACGCCTTTGAGATAAGTAGTTATATCTCTGTTTAAAGACATTTGATGAGTATACTGCCTAGCATTTTCAAATATGTGAACTATTTCGCTTGAGATAGCTTTTTCCTGAAGAGCTACTTGCTTTAGCAGATTTTGCTGGGTCTGGGTGAATAGTATTCTAAAGCAAAATACTGAGATTAGCAAAAAAACTGCAAGAAGCAGTACAGCTATAAAGAAGGATAATTTATTGGCTAGTCTTGATTTAGATTTCAGCATACTATCACCCCTAGAATTTTATATGAAACTAAGTATTTTCTACCCGAAAAAAGGGACTGCCCTACAAAGAACCGTGTTCTTTTTTAGGCAATCCCTTTTTTTATTCTATATTATACTTAGAAAACTGTATATTTTCTTAAGTATTAGGTTTTACTTATGAATTTTTTTAAGTTAACTCAGTTATATCTGATCTAAGTACTCGTCGTAAGTCATCATGTAGTCCTTAGCTCCAGTTTCAGTCAAGTAGATGATTCTGTTTGCTATTGTTTGGATGAACTCGTGGTCATGAGAAGCGAATAATACATTGCTCTTGAAATCCTTTAGGCCGTTGTTTACAGCTGTGATAGACTCAAGGTCTAAGTGGTTTGTAGGCTGATCTAGGATTAGTACATTGGCACTGCTTAGCATCATACGAGACAGCATGCAACGAACTTTTTCTCCTCCAGAAAGCACATTTACTTCTTTTAGAGCTTCTTCTCCAGAAAACAGCATTCTACCTAGGAAGCCTCTAATATAAGTTTCTGCTTTCTCTACAGAGTATTGTCTTAACCAGTCAACTAGGTTTATCTTGATGCCATCAAAATATTTTGCATTATCCTTAGGGAAATATGATTTTGTAATAGTTACGCCCCATTTTACTGTACCGCTGTCTGGCTCTAGCTCGCCAGCAAGGATTTGAAATAAAGTCGTTACCATTATTTCACTCTCGCCTAAAAATGCTATTTTATCGCCTTTTCTAACTGTAAAAGATACATTGTCTAGGATTTTTACTCCATCTATACTCTTTGATAGGTTTTCTACCATTAAGATGTCATTTCCTACTTCTCTTTCCATAGTAAAGCCTACATATGGGTATCTTCTAGTTGAGGGCTGGATATCTTCTATATTTATTTTATCAAGCATTTTCTTTCTTGATGTAGCTTGCTTTGACTTTGAGGCATTGGCACTAAAGCGAGCGATAAAGTCTTGAAGCTGTTTGATTTTTTCTTCTTTTTTCTTGTTCTGGTCCTTCATAAGTGAAAGAGCTAGCTGACTAGATTCATACCAAAAATCGTAGTTTCCTACATAAAGCTTGATTTTTCCAAAGTCCACATCAGCCATATGAGTACATACGTTGTTAAGGAAGTGTCTGTCGTGCGATACTACTATAACTGTTCCGTCAAAGCTGATTAAAAACTCTTCAAGCCATTTTATAGCTTTGATGTCAAGGTGGTTAGTAGGCTCGTCAAGAATCAAAATTCCAGGCTTGCCAAATAAAGCCTGAGCAAGCAGTACCTTTACTTTTTCGCTACCTTCTAAATCCTTAAGCAGACTGTAGTGAAGGTCAGTTCCTATGCCTAGACCTTGAAGTAGTGAAGAAGCATCGGATTCAGCTTCCCAGCCGTCCATCTCTGCAAATTCGCCTTCTAATTCCGAAGCCTTGATTCCATCTTCATCTGTGAAGTCTTCTTTAGCATATAGAGCATCTTTTTCTTTCATGATTTCATATAGGCGGGCATTTCCCATTATTACTGTGTCAAGGACACTATGCTCGTCATATCTGTAGTGATCCTGCTTTAGTACAGACATACGCACGTTTGGAGCTACATGAACCTCACCTGCATTTGCATCTATTTCTCCAGACAGGATTTTTAGGAAGGTAGTTTTTCCAGCACCGTTTGCGCCGATTACACCGTAGCAGTTGCCAGGTGTGAATTTTAGGTTAACATCTTCAAATAATTTTTTATCGCCATAGCGAAGAGCCAAGTTAGTTACACTAATCAATTTATTTATTCCTCCAGTTATTCTTCGTTAATTTACACACAGTTTCCATTTTAACATATATAATGGATAAAATAAACAAATTTACACCCATATAGGAAAGTTTTTCCACAATTTTGGAAGTTTTTGTTGTGGATATGTTGATAAAATAGTGTATAATATCTGTGGATAAGTGGATAACATTGTGCAAAAGTCCAATTTTAGCCACTGATTTAACAAGAATTTTATATTTTTCTGTGGATATGAATTTGAAAGTAAAATATAGCAATATATTGTTATAAATGATAAAATGAATTTTATGTTAATTTTAAGGAGACTATTATATGAAGAAAGATTTTATAGAATTAGGGATTACAAATGAGCTTAGCGAAAGGCTTTTAAAGCTTAGAATAGATACGCCTACTCAGGTACAGGTCAAATCCATTCCATATATATTAGAGGGAAGGGATGTAATAGCTCAGGCTCAAACTGGAACGGGAAAAACCCTTGCTTTTTTACTTCCGATATTGGAAAAAATCGATGTAGATTCAGAGGATACTCAGGCACTTATTATTTCGCCAACTAGAGAGCTTGCAATCCAAATCAGTGAAGAGGCTCAAAAGCTGATATCCGTAAAAGGCATCAATATCCTATCTGCCTATGGTGGACAGGATGTAGAAAAGCAGCTTAATAAATTAAAGAAAAATATTCCACTTGTTGTGGGCACACCAGGAAGAATCCTGGATTTAATTAGAAGAGAAAGTCTAAACCTTAGCAAGCTAAAGATGCTGGTACTAGATGAGGCTGACCAGATGCTTCACATGGGATTTTTGGATGAAGTGGATGCGATATTTTCTTATACCCCATCAGAAAAACAAGTGATGTGCTTTTCAGCTACCTTTAATAAAGAAGTGAAAAAATTAGCCAAAACTTATATGAATGAACCTCATTATGTGAGTGTAAAAGGACAAAATGTGACGCTTGACGAGATAGATCAGATCATAGTCCATACTACGGACAGAAAAAAGCAAGAAGCTCTATGCGAGATGATAGATACTCAGCAGCCTTTTATGGCAATAGTTTTCTGCCGTACTAAAAGAAGAGTAACTGCTCTTTATGAAGACCTTTCTCAAAAAGGCTATAACTGTGACCAGCTTCACGGAGATTTAAGCCAAGCTAAGCGTGAAAAGGTCATGAAGGATTTTAGAAACGCAAAGATTCAGCTTCTTATTGCTACAGATGTTGCGGCTAGAGGAATAGATGTAGATGGAATCACTCATATTTACAACTACGATATGGTACTTGATACTGACACCTATATCCACAGAATAGGAAGAACAGGAAGAGCTGGAGAAAAGGGCACAGCAGTGACTTTTGTAACACCAAAGCACAATGCATCACTTGAAAAACTAGAAGGGGATATCAAGGCAGATGTAAAAAAGATAGAAATGCATAAGGCAGTAAAGCATGAGGATAGTAAAGCAAAGCCTCAAGCAAAGAAAAAGCCATCATTTGATGACTTTTTAAAGAAGAATTCAAAGAAAAATTCAAGGAATAAAGGAAGAGCTCCTAAAAGATAAGGCTAATTTTTCTTTTGTTTTAAATAATCTTTTTTGAGTATTGCCATGATGTAGATAGAGTCGTATTTTCCATTGTGAAATACAGCTTCTCTTAAAAGCCCCTCCTGAGCAAAGCCAAGGTATTTATAAAGGCTTTGAGCAGAGTAGTTGTATTCTTTGACATCTAGCCATACTCTATTAGCACCTAGTGTATCAAAGGCATAGGCAAGTAGCAGTTTAATACTGTCACGGCCGAAGCCTTTATTTTTTTGGGATACTGCTATTCTCATTAGCTCTATGCTCTTATGAGGACTGAGAACTCCTGCCACTATCATATAGCCAGTAGGCTCACTTGTATCTTTATCTTCTATTAATAGATGAAGGATATCAGGATTTTCCATAGCAGCCTTGTGCTGGTCATAGGTCCACTGAAATACATAAGGAGAATTGCTAGGGTCGCTCTCTGTTTTCATTATATAGTCTATATCGCTTTCTGAAGAAGCTCTGACTCTTACTATGTCGTTTTCTAATAGTAGGTTTTGCACAATACATCGCCTCCATGACCTTTTAGTATTTTACATAAATATTGTATCATATAATTACAGTCAGAAAGCGACAAGAAAATTACATAAGGGCTTACTAAGCGGCAAGCTCAAGCTCTTCAAATATTTCGGACAGTATTTCTATGAGCAAATCTATTTCGCTAGTTCCTATTATAAGAGGTGGAATAAATCTGAGCACATTTGTGGCAGTGCAGTTTATAAGGAAGCCTTTGTATAGGGCTTTTTGAACTACAGCTGCTCCAGGTATGCTAAGCTCAAGTCCAAGCATAAGACCGTGGCCACGCACAGCTTTTACTACTGAATATTTTTGAGACAGATATTGAAGCTTTAATTTAAAATATTCGCCGATTTTTTCAGCATTTTCAGCAAGTTCATCATCCAGGATTGTCTCAAGTGTGGCAACACCTGCGGCGCAAGCTAAAGGATTTCCGCCAAAGGTACTGCCGTGGTCTCCACTTTGAAAAGCATCTGCCACTTCTACCTTAGCTATTACAGCTCCTATAGCACATCCACCCGCAAGACCTTTTGCCACTGTCATGATGTCTGGGGTGATATCGTGATGCTGGTAGCCAAATAATTTCCCGGTTCTACCCATGCCTGTTTGAATTTCATCAGCTATGAGAAGAACATCATTTTGCTTGCAAAGCTCAGATACCTTCTTGATAAAGTCGCTATCTATTGGAGTTATTCCGCCTTCACCTTGGATGGGCTCAAAAATAACAGCGCAGGTATTTTTTGTTAGGACCTGCTTAAATGAATCTATATCATTGAACTTTGCAAACTTAAAGCCTTCTGGATGAGGACCAAAGCCTTCCTTGTATTTTGGATTGTCTGTTAGGTTAAGCGTCGCTAAGGTTCTGCCATGAAATGAGCCTGTCATAGCTATGACTTCATTTTTTTGGATACCATATTTTCTGTAGGCATATTTTCTAGCTAGCTTTACAGCCCCTTCGTTTGCTTCTGCACCAGAGTTACAGAAAAAAGCTTTGCCATCGAAGGAGTTTTCTACGAGCAGTTTTGCTAGCTTAACTTGAGTATCTATCCAGAAATAATTGGATATGTGAATCAGCTTCTGACTTTGGGTAGCTATTGCATCGTTTAGTTTTTTGTTGTTATAGCCGAGGATGTTTACAGCTACTCCTCCTAGAAAATCTATATATTCTCTTTGATTATAGTCATATACTCTGCAGCCTTCCCCATGGCTAAAGCTAATTGGAAATCTGCCGTAGTTTGACATTAGATATTTTTGACCTTCATCTATTATATTTTGTATGTTTACAGCTCCTTTCATACTTTTATGCAGTAATCATTGTGCCGATACCAGTGTCTGTGAATACCTCCAGCAAAATGGAGTGAAATTGTCTGCCGTCGATTATATGACATTTTTCCACACCGTTAGTCACAGCATTGAGACAGCAGAACATTTTAGGAATCATTCCACCTTTGATTATTCCTTTTTTTATGTAGGAATAGGCTTCATTGATATTAAGTGCAGATATTACAGTGTTTGGATCTTGATGGTTTTCAAGCACACCAGCTACATCTGTTATAAGGATGAGTTTTTTGGCATTAAGGCTTATAGCTATTTTTCCTGCGACTTCATCAGCGTTTATATTGTAGCTTTCTCCGTTTTCACCTATTCCTATAGGTGAAATTACTGGCACATAGCCTTTTTCTATCACAGATAGGATAAGTTCTGGATTGATGCTAGTGATTTCTCCGACCAATCCCAGCTCCTCGCTTTTTTGTTTGGCTTTTATGATATTTCCGTCTTTTCCGCTAAGCCCAAGAGCTTTGATGTCGTGATTGCTAAATAGAGAGACTATCTCAGGTGCTATTTTGCCAGTGAGCACCATTTCAGTGATTTTCATAGTCTCTTCATCTGTCACTCTAAGACCATTTATAAATTCCGGTTTTTTCTTGTAAAGAGTCATTAGTTCATTTATTTCAGGCCCTCCTCCATGCACTATTACAGGGTTTATTCCTATGTACTTAAGAAGAGCAATATCTCTAATTACGCATTCCTTGAGCTGATTGTTAATCATAGCGTTGCCACCGTATTTTATTACTACTATCTGTTTATGAAAGATTTTGATATAGGATAGACTCTCAAGCAGTACATGAGCTTTCTGCTGAGGAGTAAGCTGATTTACCATGAATTTTTCCTCCTAACTTATATGGCTAGAGTTTATTTTTACATAATCATGTGATAGGTCACAGCCCCAAGCGATAGAGTTTTGACTGCCTGTTTTGAAGTCTACAAGGATAGTTATATTTCTCTCTTTGAGAAGTTTTTTTGCTGATTCCTTGCAAAATATAGTACTTTGACCATTTTCTACTATTTTTATGGTTTCTTTATTATCTCCTACAAGGCTGATTTCTAATTTATCCATATCAAACTGAGCTCCTGAGTAGCCTATACTGCAGAGAATTCTGCCCCAATTGCTCTCTTCGCCAAATAGTGAAGTTTTGACAAGATTAGAGGTCAAAATAGATTTTGCAGCGAGCTTTGCAGAAGCTAGAGTGTTGCTGTTAACAACTTGCACCTCTATAAATTTTGTAGCTCCTTCTCCATCCGCAACTATTGATTTTGCTAGGTATTCATTTACAAAGGCAAAGGCATTTGCAAAGCTTTGTACTTCTGGATGATTTGCATTTAGCTCGTTATTACAAGCCTTGCCGTTTGCCATAACAGCTACCATATCGTTTGTGCTTGTATCACCGTCGATGGATATCATATTGTAGGTTTTTTCAGTAGTGTCATTAAGGAGATATTTGAGGTAAGTCTTATCTATATTTGCATCTGTAGTTACTATGCTGAGCATGGTTGCCATCTGAGGATGTATCATTCTAGAGCCTTTTGCCATGCCGCCTATAGTTACGACTTTATTGTCTATAGTTACTTGCACAGCTATGGTTTTGAGGTGTGCGTCTGTAGTTATTATGCCTTTTGCAGCTTCCTCGCTTCCGTTTACGGATAGAGCACTCGCGGCTTTAGCTATTCCTGCTTTTATTTTATCCATCTCAAGAGGTAGGCCGATTAGTCCAGTTGAAGATACAATTACATTTTGAGGAGCAATATTTAGAGCACTGGCTGTTACTGTAGCCATTTCGTAGGCATCGCTTAGCCCTTTTTGACCAGTACAGGCATTGGCATTGCCACTATTTATTACTATTGCTTGGATATTTTGGTCTTGAATATGTGATTTTGATAAAGTGACAGGAGCGGCGCAGGCTTTATTAGTAGTAAACATTGCCCAGCTATATGCAGGAACCTCGCTATATACTAGGCTAAGGTCGTTTTTTCCACTTTTTTTGACTCCACTGTGAATTCCGCTGGAAAGAAAGCCTTTTGGAGAGCTTACTCCTCCATCTATTACTATATATTTATTCATAGGTATCTCCTCCTTTTCTATGGCCACATAGGAAGCTGATTGATACCTATATGCTCATCTAAGCCAAACATAAGGTTCATATTTTGGACAGCTTGTCCAGATGCGCCTTTGATTAAATTATCTATTGCACTTACGATTATTATTTTTCCAGTTCTTTTATCTATATCAAATCCTATATCGCAGTAGTTTGAACCAGATACAGCTTTTGTCTGAGGAAGCTTACCGCCTGAAAGCAGTCTTACAAAATATTCATCTGAGTAGTAGGTGATGTATAGGTCATAAACCTCACTGCAGGAAAGATTTTTATTCATATCTGCATATATAGTGCTTAGGATACCTCTATTCATAGGAATCAAATGAGGGGTGAACTGCAAAGTAAGAGTGGTATCAGAATATAAGCTTAGCTGCTCTTCTATTTCTGGTATGTGTCTATGTTTGCATAGACTATAAGCTCTTATGTTTTCATTGCACTGAGAAAAAAGGTTGGCATCTGAAAGATTTCTTCCTGCGCCTGAGATGCCGGATTTTGAATCTGCTATTATGCCTTGGGCTTTTATTACACCTTCCTTAAGAAGGGGATAAAGAGCCAGTAGAATGCTCGTAGGATAGCACCCAGGGTTTGCAACTAGGGTTGCAGTTTTAATTTTTTCTCTATTTATTTCACATAGACCGTACACAGCAAGCTTTACTTCTTCTTTAGCCAAATGCTCAACTTGATACCAATGCTCATATGAAGCTACATCAGATATACGAAAGTCAGCGGATAAATCGATCACCTTAACTTTATTTTTTAGTCCCTGCTTTACTGCTATTTGGGACAGCCCATGAGGTAGAGCGCAAAATAAAAGATCTAGGTTTTTGAAATGAGAATCATCCATAAGGTCTATAGATGAGCATTTTTTATCTAGCTTTGACTCTAGATGTGGATAGATGTCTGTGTAGGATTTATTTTCATAGCTTCTAGAATCCAGAAATACAATTTCTGCATAAGGGTGAGAGCTAAGTAGCCTTACGAGTTCACTTCCTGCATATCCAGTTGAGCCTAATATTCCGATTTTTATCATAAGTTCACACCTTTCTTCCGGATTTTGGGTAAAAAAAATCAAGGAGTAATAGTATCAACTACCATTCCAAGATTTTATGAAGTCCTATATGATGTTTTGAAATTGTAATTAAAGCATATCTGGTTTAGTGCCTTGCTTTAGTATAGAAGAAGGCTCTATATAGCTGTACACATCTTCCTTTATATGAGGACTAAAAGCCTTTAGTTCTTCAAGTGAAAGCTGGTCTATTTCCATAGCTTTTGCTTCGCAGTGCTTTACTACCTGCCCCACTATGCTATGAGCATCTCTAAATGCTATTCCTTGCTTTACTAAGTAGTCTGCAAGCTCTGTAGCATTTAAAAAGCCTCCCTTTGTAGCTTTTTCCATATTTTCAGATTTTACGGTGAGAGTACTTACTACTCCTTCTATGATGGTGATACAGTCGATAACTGTGTCTAGGCTTTCAAAGTAATACTGCTTATCCTCTTGCATGTCCTTGTTGTAGGTTAGAGGAAGAGCTTTCATAGTAGTTAGGATTCCCATGAGATTGCCATAAAGTCTGCCTGTTTTGCCTCTTACTAGCTCTAGCGAATCTGGATTTTTCTTTTGAGGCATGATACTGCTTCCAGTGCTGTAGGCATCAGATAAAGCTATAAAGTCAAATTCTTTGGTTGAAAATATTATAAATTCCTCTGATAGTCTGCTAAGATGCATCATTATGATGCTAAATGCAGAAATCATCTCTATTATATAATCTCTGTCACTTACTGAGTCCATAGTGTTCTTTTGTACAGCTTCAAATTCGAGCATAGCTGCTGTAAACTCTCTGTCTATAGGGTAGGTAGTTCCTGCTAGGGCGCAGCTTCCAAGAGGACAAGTATCCATTATGGATAGGGCGTTTTCTATACGTTTCATATCTCTAGAAAGCATTTCATAATATGCCATAAGATGATACTTAAAGGTAACTATCTGAGCTCTTTGCAAATGAGTGTAGCCTGGCATAGGAAAGCTAGATTCATTTGATTTTTGTTCTATAGCTGATATGAGCTTTTCTAAGCTTTTTATTACTTCCTGACCAGAGAGCTTTACATATAGCTTCATATCAAGGGCAACTTGATCGTTTCTGCTTCTTGCAGTATGCATTTTCTTTCCTACTGCTCCAGCTTTTTGAGTTACTTGATATTCTAAAAAGCTGTGAATATCTTCAAACTCACCTTCAAGAAAAAGACTTCCATCTAGAATTTCTGCATGTATTTGCTCAAGTGCCTTTATTATTTTTTCAGCCTCATCACTGCTTAATATGTGACACTTGCTGAGCATGGACACATGGGCTATAGAGCCCTTTATGTCCTGCTCCCAAAGTCTTTGGTCTATATTAAACGAGCTGTTAAACTTATCCATAAAGCTGTCTTCTTCTGTTTTAAATCTGCCGCCCCAAAGTTTCATTACTTCCTCCTATTTATAGCTTAGCCTACTGCTTTTATATTGTTTTTAAGAGCTTCTTGTTGCTGAACTTTTTTCTTCATCATGCTTTGTATCTTAGTAGGCAGTGAATATAGATTTATAAAGCCTTCTGCATCCTTGTGGTCATAAAGAGGGCTTTCTCCAAATGATGAAATAGCTTCATCGTAAAGTGCGAAAGGACTGTCTATTGATGCTGGCATTATATTGCCTTTATAAAGCTTGATTTTTACTGTGCCGCTTACCATCTCTTGAGTCTTTTCAAAGAAAGCATCTAGCGATTCACGAAGTGGACTAAACCATAAGCCATCGTAGATTAGCTTTGCATATTCAAGAGCTAGGATGCTTTTAGTATGAGTTGTATTTCTGTCTAGAGTAAGGCTTTCAAGCAAGCTGTGAGCCTGAACTAAAATACTTCCACCAGGAGTTTCATATACACCTCTTGATTTCATCCCAACTAGACGATTTTCTATCATATCTAGTACACCAATACCATGATTTGAACCTATTTGGTTAAGCTGAGCTAGCATTTCGTGTGGCTCAAGTGATACGCCATTTAGCATTACAGCCTCGCCTTTATCAAAGGTAAGCTCTACATATTCTGCTTCATCTGAAGCCTTTTCAAGAGTTTTTGTCATCATGTAAAGGATATCTGCTTTGTGTTCGTTTTTAGTATCTTCCAAATCTCCACCTTCATGGCTGATGTGAAGAAGATTCTGATCTCTTGAGTAGATTTTATCTTTTGTACAAGGAACCTCTATGCCTTTTGCATTTGCATAGTCTATTGCATCTTCACGGGATTTGATATCCCAGATTCTCCATGGAGCAATTACTTTTATATCTGGATCAAAAGCTGCTATTCCTACTTCGAAACGAACCTGGTCATTTCCTTTTCCAGTACATCCGTGGCAGATATAAGGAGCGCCTTCTATATGAGCTATTTCTACTAGCTTCTTAGCTATTAAAGGTCTAGCTAGAGCAGTTCCTAGAAGATATTTGCCTTCATAAAGAGCATTTGCTTTAATCGATTTATATACATAGTCTTTTACAAATTCATCCACTACATCAGCTATATATACTTTTGATGCTCCTGATTTTATAGCTTTTTCCTGAACCTTTTGCATATCTTCATCTTGTCCTACGTTTATGCAAGCAGCTATTATATCTGCATTGTAGTTTTCTTTTAGCCATGGAATGATTATAGAAGTGTCAAGTCCACCAGAGTAAGCAAGTACTATTTTATCTTTTTTAGTTATATTATTTGTTTTCATTATATTTTCCTCCATTATTTTAGAAATTAAAAAAATCCGCCTCTTCGTATTACAAAGAGACGGATTTATATCCGCGGTACCACTCTAATTAATTGTATTTGTGCACTAATACAATTCACTCGATATCGTTAACGGCGACAGCCGTGCCTTCATACTTTGATTTCAAAAGGCATCCTCAGGGTCCCTTGTTCGGTTAAGGTGAGACTGTCGGCCTTCCACTCTGTGCCGACTCGCTGGAGTCATCTCTTAGCTTACTTTTCCCATCACTGGATATGCATATACTTGTTTTTTTCTGATTATAGGGATTTAATTTTTACTTGTCAACATCAAAAAATATATTTTTATGTTTTAAAAAATTATTTTTATATATAAATAATCGGGGAATAGCCATGAAATTATTATGAAAAACATTTTCCTAAAGCTTAAAAATTTTTTAAAATATTTTTACAAAAGTTAAAGTTTTTGTTTACAATTGAGCAAATTTTGTTTAATATAATTTAAATTATATATATTTTTAGTAAGTAGATGATTTATTATATGAGGTATTAAATTTTGGTAGATTAATAAATATATAGAATGAATAGAGTATATATTAAAAGGGGAGAGTAATATGAGTAAGCTATCAGATATGGAAAACATAGGACCAACACTAGAGCAACGATTAATAAATGCAGGAATAACTACTCCTATAGAGCTTAGAAAGCTAGGTTCAAAATCTGCATATGTGATATTAAAAGAGCATGATATAGATGCCTGCATTAACACCCTGTATGCATTAGAAGGAGCTATACAAGGGATAAGATGGCATGATCTGGCAGACGATATCAAAGCTGATTTAAAGAGATTTGCAGACTCAGAAAAAAAGTAAAGCTGGGATTAAATGAAAAAACAAGAAGAATTACTACAAAAAAATATTAGGCAGTTTTATGTATATATGCTAAGATGTAAAGATAACAGCTTGTACACTGGATACACAGTGGATATCGATATGAGGTTTAAACTTCACTGTGAAGGAACAGCATCAAAGTACACTAGAGCAAGGCTTCCAGTTAGCTTGGTTTATGTGGAAAGGCACGATACAAAAAGCAGTGCAATGAAAAGAGAGTGCAGTATAAAAAAACTCTCAAAGCTTCAAAAAGAAGCATTAATTAAAAACTCAATAGTATGATTCTTATCGAGAGAGACGGAGGGATATGGCCCTGTGAAGTCTCAGCAACCTTCAGCCCAGGCTGAAAAGGTGCTAAATCCAACTGCTTAGCAGGAAGATAAGAGAAAACTTATAACTAGGCTTTCTCTTTGAGAAAGCTTTTTTTAATGTAAAGGAGAGAGCAATGATAAAAATATTCGATGGTGGATTTGGAAGTCAGCTTATTAGCAAAAGTATATGTTTTGAATGTCCTGAGGAGTTAAACTTAACTCAAGGCGAAGTAATCAAGCAGATACATAAAGAATATGCAGATAATGGAGCAGATATAATTACAACCAATACCTTTGGAGCAAATCCTCTTAAGTTAAAAAGCTATGACCTAGAGGATAAGGTAATGGAGATTAACGTTGCAGGAATAAACTTAGCTAAAACTACAGGCAAAGAGATAGCTTTTTCTGTAGGGCCTACAGGTGAATTTGTAAAGCCTGTAGGGGATGTGAGCTTTGAAGAAATGTACGAGATATTTTACAGACAGCTTGAAGCTATAACTATATCTCAGCCTGATTATGTAATCTTTGAAACCTTTAGCGATATAGGAGAGCTAAGAGCAGGAATAATTGCATTAAAGGATATTTTTAAGAAGCACAATATAAAAATTCCTATACTCGCCTCTATGACCTATGACAGCATCTATACCTTGACTGGAGTATCGCCAGCTGCCCAAGGAGTTATTTTAGATGCTCTAGGAGTGGATGCCATAGGAATAAACTGCTCAAAAGGACCAAAGGATATACTTGAGTTACTTGTAGAGATAGAAAAGTATACCAGTGTAAAGCTTATTGCTCAGCCAAATGCAGGGATGCCTGAGATTGTAGGAGAAGATGTAGTTTATAGCATGTCAGCTAGTGAATTTGCAAATCAAATGAAGCCATATTTTGAGCTTAATATGGGATATATAGGCTCTTGCTGTGGATCTACTCCTGAGTTTACTAAAGAGCTAAGAAGGCTAGTCGATAGCATAGAAGTAAAAAATATTAAGGAGAATAAAGCAAGCTCTCATGGATATCTTGCTTCAAAAGGCAAGGTGGTTTCTTCAGAAGCATTTATTTTAATTGGAGAAGCCATTAATCCTCATGCAAGAAAAGCTGTAAAGCTGTATATGGAAGAATTTGATATAAAAGGGCTTACAAGCGTTATATCAGAGCAGTGCTTAAAAGGCGCAGATGTAATTGATATCAATGTCAATGCAGAAGGAGCAGATAAAAAAGCATTAGCAAGGGAGCTAGTGATAAGTGGACAGCTAAATTCTGATTTTGTACTTTGCATAGATTCCAAAGAGCCTGAAATCATAGAAGAGGCGCTTAAAAATTATGCAGGAAAGGCGCTTATAAACTCAGTTGCATTGGACGAAAAGGAATTAAGTGAAATCCTTCCTCTTGCAAAAAAATATGGTGCTAGTGTGATAGGACTATGCATAGAAAATGAAATACTGCCAACTACCATAGCTGAAACTGTAGAAATAGCAGAAAAGCTTCAGAGCAGACTCCTAAGTGAAGGAATACGGGCTGAAGATATCTATATAGACCCACTGCTTTTCACAAATAAAACCTACAGCATATCGCCACTTGATACAGTAGAGATTGTAAGGCAGTTATCAAATAAAGGAATAAAGACCTCTCTTGGGCTGAGCAATGTTTCTTATGGCATGAAAAATAGAGATAGATTAAATCAAACCTTGCTTTCTATGCTAATAGGAAGTGGACTTTCCATGGCAATTGCAAGTGCTAGCTCAAAAGGTATAGTTGAAACCATAGAGTCAGCCCAGATACTTATGGGAAAAGAAAAAATATCAAATAAAACCTATATAGAGCTAGAGGATATAGATAAATTGACTATAGAAGGAGAGCTGATTTATCAGCTTATTAATAAAGAAGAGCCAAGTGCATTTGATAGCCTTCTAGCTGAAAAAACAGAGCAAGAAGTCATAAATACAATGCTAATAGCACTTGATCAGGCAGGAAAGCTTTACGATGAAAAGACAATTTTCTTACCTGATATGATGCAAGTAGTTGAAAAAGTTCAGGGATTATTTGACAGGCTTGAAAATAAAGCAAAATCTAGTCATACCTTAGTTTTTGGAACGGTATATGGGGATATTCACGACATAGGTAAAAACATAGTAAAATCAGTGCTAAAGCCTTTTGGCTACAATATTATAGACCTTGGAAAAAGCGTCACAAAAGAAGCCTTTGTGGCAAAAGCAAAAGAAGTAAATGCTGATATTATAGGAATAAGCGCCCTCATGACTACTACCATGGTAAATCTAGAGCCAACTATAGAGTATATTAAATCAGAGCTTCCTAATGTAAAAATAATAGTAGGTGGAGCAGTTGTAACTGAAGATTATGCAAGAAAGGTAGGAGCTGATGGATATTCTAAAGATGCTATAAAAGCTATAGGTCTAGTAAAATCGTTGACGGAAGTGGATGAAAAATAATGCGTATAAATCTAAATCTAGATGCAAAAGAGCTACTAAAATATATAGATAGACCCTATGATGAAGCAGAGGTATCTGAGCTTATATCAGAAATCAAACCTAGTCTAGGTTACAAGGTTTTGCCTGCAAACATTACAGACTTCATGGTAAAGCTTTGTGGGTATGATATAAAATCCTATTATCTTGCTAAAGGTCTTGAAAATTCTACTAAGGCAATATTTATATGGGCTACCCTAGGCAAAGAGCTAGATGATAAAATTCATGACTTGCTAAGCGAAGATAAAATATACAAGGCTACACTCCTCGATGAATTAGCATCATTTGCTGTGGATTTTTTGATGGAAAAGCTTTACTTGAGATTAAAACAGGACTATATCAAAAAGAGAAAATTTCTAACTCTTAGATATAGTCCTGGGTATGGAGATATTGCTATAGATGAATCTGAAAAGCTTATAAAGCTAGATGATACCTGTACTATAAGCTACAATGGCTCAATGCTCATACCTCAAAAGAGCATAACTGCTATAGTAGGAACCTCATCTACTCTTGAGCTTAGGAATTATCCAAAAGGCATAGGGCTGTGTAGAGGAGAAAATTGTTATGCTTGTAAAACCTGGGCATGCATGAAAACCTGAAAAATTTAAATTTTAAATTTTGTGATTTGGCCATCTAGCTCTTCAGCCTTTGTAAACAATTCCTCAGCTAGAGAGCTCATTTCTTGCATAGAAGCTGTTTGCTCCTCAGTAGATGCTGATACCTGCTCGGCAGAGGCAGCGTAGTCTGATATTATAGCATTTATTTCTGTTAGGTTTTTTATGATATTTTCCTTGCTGTTAGTAAGAAGCTGCAAGCTGTTTCCAAGATTGCTCATATTATCTATATTCATTTTAAAAGTGGACTGAACATTTTTCACTGATGAAGCCACTTGATGTACTACTTCTTTACCCTTACTACTTTCTTGTTGACCTTGAGCTATAGAATCTCTAGATTTTCCTATAGTCTGCTGAGTAGTTTTAATAAGCTCCGATATATCGTTAGCAGATTCTATGGATTTTTGAGCTAGCTTTCTAATTTCATCGGCAACAACGGCAAAGCCTCTTCCTGCTTCTCCAGCTCTAGCTGATTCTATAGCAGCATTTAGTGCAAGAAGGTTAGTTTGATTGGCAATATCGTTTATAACCTCGACTATATTTCCGATTTGGTTTGATATCAGGTCCATATCCTTAATTGTATGAAGGGATTTTTCAGTGCTGTCTGAAATTATATCCATTTGCATTTCCATGCTTTGCATACTTGTAAGAACCTCATCTAAATCCTTGTTCATAATTTTTGAGCTGCTAGAAAGCTTTTGCATTTCTCCATCAACTTGATCTACTTGCTGTCCGATGTCATTTGCATTTTCCATGATTTCTTCCATGAAATCAACTTGCTTTTCTGAGCCTTCAGTTAAAACACCTATAGCAGAGGCTATGTGCTCAGATGTCTGAGTCAGTTGCTCAGAGGATACATTTATTTGCGAAGAAGAATCCTTTACTGTGTTTGATATATCTACTATGCTTCTTACCATGGATTTTAGATTTTCTTTCATCGTATTAAAGCCTAGACTCATTTCGCCTAGCTCATCGGTTCCAAAGGCAGGAGTTTCATTGGTTAAATCTCCATTAGCAAGCTCGTTGCACGATAGGGATAAGCTTTGTATAGGATTGATAATTTTTTTAGAAATAGTTAGTAAAATTATAAATGAAACAGCAAGTATAGCAGCTGTAACTACTAAAAAAGCCATCATCAAGGTTCTTACGCTGTTATGTACATTATCAAGAGAAAGACCTATGTGAAAAAATGAGCCTGCCTGAGCATTAAGAGGGATAGATATATTTAGTACCTCTTTTTTTATTGCAGGATAATAATAATTAGCAGAGCCACCTTTTTTTGTCTCCATCAATCCTAGTATGGTTTTGTCTGTGTATTTTTGGTCGCGCATTTCTTCGTTGCTATGATAGGTTATAGTGCCGTCGCTTCTAGAAAAACTAGCATATATTAGGTATTCTGATTCGCTAATCTCTCTCAGGTATTTATTAATTTCCTTGTCGTTTACAAATTTCATACGCCTGTAGTTTTCAAGAGCATTATTTGCAAAGAGCTCTCCATCTTGGACCATCTGCTGATTTAGATACATCTGGGCTACATAAGTAGATACTCCAGCTAAGAGAATATTTGATATTATCAAGATAGCTAGAGGAATAACGAGGATTTTTGTTCTGATTTTCAAATTCATGAGGTTAAGCATTGATTCACATCCTTATTGGGAAATTTATACGAAATGTAAATTTAATATAAGTAGGTATTATTATTCATTATATTAGTTAAATTATTTTAACACAAGGATAAAAATGGAATATTATAAAAATTAAATAATTTAAAATAATTCTGATAAATTCTAAGAATTGATAGTTATAATAAAAAAAGGGTAGTAATATTTATGTATTTATACGATATAATAAGGATATGTAAAAATAAATATGATACTTAAGTTCTATGGATAAATACTAAGATTTTGCCGATGAAATATGAAAAGTATGTGACGGGAGTGGGAAATTATGAAGGTATCTATTAAAGAATTAGAAAAAGGCATGATTATTGATAGCGATATTTTTAGTAAAAAAGGAGCATTATTATTATATAAGGGCTTCAAAATAGAGAATCCTGATCTTGTTGCAATCGTTTTACACAGAAATGGAATAGATCAAATTTTAGTGAAAAATGAGGTGCCTTCTGAAGTTGTAAAAGTAGTTGAATCAGAGGACGTAAAGCAAAGGATTGCTCATGAAGTAAGGCTATTTAAAGAAGAATTTGTTCAGATTATGAATGAAGTAAAAGAAGATGTAAGACGTTTTGAAGAAACAAACGACATATCTGAGATTAAGGATTTAGATAAAGGATTAGAGCTAGCTCATGAGTATGAAAACTCAATTTTTACCCTTTTCCAGATGATAGAAAAAATTAAGCTAGAAAACCAAGATGATTATGCTCAGATAGTAGAAACTTCACTTCTTGCATACTCTATTGGAAAGTGGCTGTATCTTAGTGAAAAAGAACTTAAAGAAATTTCTGAAGCGGCACTTCTTAGTCAGATAATGGAGTATGCTCATTTTGATTTTAACCAAGACCCTGCAAGTGTAAAGGGAGCAAATTCAGTATCAACAGATATATTAAAGGCAGCATTTCAGATTCAAGAGAGAATGGACGGCTCAGGCTATCCAAAAGGACTCACTAGAACTCAGATTCATCCATATGCAAAAGTGATAGCTGTTGCAGATGTGTTCCAAAACCTTACAACTGGAGGAGAGCTTGCAGAAAAGCTTTCAGTTTTTGAGGCTGTAAGGATAATGGAAAGAGAATATATTACAAAGCTAGATGTAAAGTCCTTATATGTATTTTTACACAGAGTTGGAAGCAAGTTTATAGGAAGCTCTGTGAGATTAAGCGACGGAACTGTAGGAGAGATAGTTTTTGTGCCGGAGAATGAGGTTTCTATGCCTTATATCAAGCTAGAGGATGGACATGTAGTCAACCTTCAAAGTCCTGAGTATAAGGATAAACATATAGTAGAAATTTTTTAGTATTTTTTTAAAACTTAATAGGGGGCGCATTTTATGTATGTTATGGAAATGAACCTGGAAGACATCATCGCAGAAAAAGACGAAAAAGATCAACGACTTTTGATGGCAGAATTTAGGAATCTAGGAGGCTATGAAACCCTAGGAGAGTTTTTTGAGGACCTTGAAGAAATGTCGGAAAAAAATGATCCGAAGGCAATAAGACTCTATAGGTTTGCAGAGTGGTTATCCCACGAAAGCTTATTCTATAGTCTAGTCAATCTACTAGAAGACTTAAAGAGTTCAGTTCATACGGAATATGCAATAAAGGCGATAACTAAAATCCCTAACGAACCTAAAGCTTTATGCGAAGCTGTATCTAAGGTTTTAGACTCTGTACAGAGATTTCAGGAGCCAGGAGTTTTATATCAAGCAGTAGCACTTCTTCACCGTATGGAGATGGTAGATAGCAGTGTAAGAGCTTGTCTTAGAACTCGCAGAAGGATTACTCTAGATGAAAATGTACTAAGAGAAGTGAGCAATAGAATGGAGAACCTTGCTAAGTATGAGGAGGATTTCCATAAAAACAGTGATGTAAGAGCCGACTTTGCATCCAAAGATAAATTTATTGAATTTGCAAATGAATTCATAAACTTTAAAAATACCCTTTAGTGGGTATTTTTTTTACCAAAATTAGTTCCCACTAAAAGGGTATAATATGTTATATTAAAAATACTATATGTGAAAGCTTGTGAAGAAAAATGATAGATATATTTGTTTTACAATTTATGAATAGTATTTCAAATCCTTTATTTGACAATGTCATGACTTTTATAACAAAGCTAGGAGACAAGGGTCTGATTTGGATTTTATTAGCACTTATAATGCTATATTACAAGCAAACAAGAACCTATGGCATTGCTATGATTATGGCTTTGCTGCTCACATTGGTTTTAGGAGAAGGAATAATAAAAAATATAATACAAAGAGACAGACCTTTTATAAAGCACAGCTTTGATGTGATTATTAATCATCCTATAAGCTATTCATTTCCTTCTGGACATACAGCTTCATCATTTACCGTTTTAGGAATCTTTTTATTTGGTATAAAGAAATATAGATTTAGTTGTTTTATTCTAGCCTTTCTGATTGCTTTTTCTAGGCTGTATCTAGGAGTGCATTATTTCACTGATGTACTTGGAGGAGCAGTGCTTGGCTTAATGGATGCCTATTTAGTGTATAGGCTATATCTTAGAAAAAAACTCCAGACATAAATTCGAAATTTAAGAAAAAGAGAGGAGACAGATTATGGAAAATAATTGTGTTCCAAAGGATAAAAAATTTGTTCCTGTTATAGAGTCAAAGCTAAGAAAAAAAATAGTAGAAGTTCCAAAGGAAATATATCAAGCAAGTGGGATTAATATTTTTGCCAAACGTATTAAGTCGCTTATGTTTTCTACCGATGTAGCACTTATAAAGAATTCAAATGCAGATGGGGTTATTGCGGTATACCCTTTTACACCTCAGCTATCAATAACTCAGGCTATCATAGAGGTTTCTCCTAGTCCTGTTTTTTGCGGAGTAGGAGGAGGACTTACAACAGGGCAGCGCTCTATAGATATTGCTCTTCATGCAGAGCTAAATGGTGCATTTGGAGTAGTACTTAATGCACCTACTCCAAATGCTCTTATTATGGAAATGAAAAAACGTATAGATATACCAATAGTTATAACTGTGGTATCTGAAAAAGAAGATATTGCAGCCCGAATAAAAGCGGGTGTTTCGATATTTAACGTATCTGGGGGGGCAAAAACAGCTTCCATTGTTTCGAAAATAAGAGATGAGTTTCCTGAGATGCCAATTATTGCAACTGGAGGACCTACGCCAGAGAGCATACTAGAAACTATTAATGCTGGAGCAAATGCTATAACCTATACTCCACCGAGCAGTGGAGAGCTTTTCTCGCAAATAATGGAAAATTACAGAGGGGGACTTAAGTAAGAATGAGAATTCAGGTTGAAGATATTCAAAAGGATATGATCATCGATGAAGATGTATATAGTAATCAGGGAAACCTCATAGTGGGCAGAGGTTTCTCTGTTTCCAATGCTATGATACTAAAAAATCTTCTAAGACAGCATAGGGTAGACAAAGTAAAAGTATTGACTTTATCAGAGGAAGTAGCACCGCCATCGCCTAAAGAAAAAATTGATCAAGAAATAGTGGATTTTAAATTGGAGTTTCATGACACAGTAAGCACTATCGAAAATGAAATTTCAAGTATTTTAGGTGGAGAAATTGAGGAAGAAAAATTAAACAGCCTTGTTGAGTCTAGTCTCAGTATGCAATCAGGAACTACATTGAATATTTTTCAGATGATGCAAAAGGTAAAGGATAGCGATGATGTTACCTACTCACATTGCTACAGTGTGTCACTATCAGCCTATGCTATAGGGAAATGGCTTAAGCTATCTGAAGAGGAGTTAAAGGAATTGACTTTAAGTGCAATTTTAGCTGATGCAGGCAAGGCTTCAGTTCCAAAGGAAATTCTTATGAAAAAAGGTTTTTTAACTGAACAGGAACTAAATGAAATGAAAAAGCACGTTCAGTATTCATATGATATGTTAGATGGGTATCCTATAAGTGAACAAGTTAAGAATGCTATACGCTACCATCATGAGAGAGAAGATGGTTCAGGCTACCCAGAGGGATTAAAAGGAGATAAGATACCTTACTATGCCAAGATTATAGCTATAGCTGACGTATATACAGCACTGACTTCAAAGAGACCACAAAGAGAGAAACTCACTCCTTTTGAAGCACTTAAAATCATGGAAAGAGATTTCATGGATAAGCTTGACGTAACCATACTTACTGAATTTTTGAAGCGAATAGCGGAAAACTACATAGGAAATCCTGTAAAGCTAAATGATGATACGATAGGTGAGATAGTGTTCTTATCTGTACATAAGTTGTCAAGACCAGTTATTAAAACTACTCAGGGCGATAAACTGATAGATTTAGGAAATAAAGAAAACGCTAAATTAGAAATAGTAGAATTTTTATAGAACTTAAAAAGCCTAAATTCAACTAAGTTTCAAATGAAACCATTTAGTTTGATTTAGGCTTTTTTTATTAATTATACTACTTAGAGTAAAACTCTATGATATATGAATCAGTCACCTCTATAGGCACCTGGTCTCGTTTTGGCTCAGCAATTAGCTTTCCAGAAAAATCATTTAGATTTTTCTCTAGATAAGGTAAATTGGTTGTTGTGCTTGTAAAGCTATCTTTGAAAATAGCTATGCTTTTTGATTTTTCTTTTAGAGAAATGGTATCTTCCACTTCTACTTTATAAG
Organism: Acetoanaerobium sticklandii; assembly: GCF_000196455.1. Taxonomy (NCBI): domain Bacteria; kingdom Bacillati; phylum Bacillota; class Clostridia; order Peptostreptococcales; family Filifactoraceae; genus Acetoanaerobium; species Acetoanaerobium sticklandii. The sequence goes on from NC_014614.1 coordinate 177,569, forward strand.
ATGGTCTGTCTACTTTTTTTCCATTCACTAGGATATGACCATGAACTACCATCTGCCTAGCTTGCCTTAAGGTAGATGCAAAGCCCAGTCTATATGTCATATTGTCCAGTCTTTGTTCTAGTCTTTGAACTAGCTTTTCACCAGAGTTTCCTTTTGAATGCATAGCAGCTTCCACATAGATTTTAAACTGTTTTTCCAGTACGCCGTAATAGGCTTTTAGTTTTTGTTTTTCTCTTAGTTGTTTTCCATATTCTGATATTTTCTTTTGTGGCTTTACCCCTCTATTTAACGCTTTAGGGTGATCAAATACATTTACGCCCAGACTTCTTGCCACTTTAAATCTAGGTCCCATTGGTCTTGCCAATATGTTTCCTCCTCAAAAATACTAAACATAATAAAATTACGTCCAGCAGCCGATTATTATTATACGATAAAATCCAAGAGATGTAAACGATAATTTAAATCAATTGATATATAGATTCGAATAAATAATTAATAATGCTATAGCTTTAGTAAAGGATATAGCTGTAAGAGAGCCTCTTAAAAGCCGTATAAGATTTACTATAAAAACTTTAGTTTTGTGAAAGGGATTGAGTTTTATAAAAATAAGAGGATAATATAATTAAGAGGTATTAAGAAAAACTAGAAGCTAAGATACTGGTTTTCAAATTAATAGCTATGATATAATAATATATTGCATTTACATTAAATTTATTAAGTATAAAATAAAGGATGATATTATGAAAAAAAGAGTTGTTTTAGGTATGAGCGGAGGAGTAGATTCCTCTGTATCAGCAGTAATTTTAAAAGAAGCTGGCTACGATGTAGTCGGTATTTTTATGAAAAATTGGGATGAAAAGGATGAAGATGGAGTTTGTACAGCTACAGAGGATTACGAAGATGTAAGAAGAGTTGCTGACCAGCTTGGAATCCCATATTATACAGTGAATTTTGAAAAGGAATACTGGGATAGAGTGTTCAGCTATTTTCTGGATGAATACAATAAAGGAAGAACACCAAATCCAGATGTAATGTGCAATCAAGAGATTAAATTTAATGCATTTTTAGATTACGCGCTTAAGCTTGACGCTGATTACATAGCTATGGGACATTACGCTAGAGTAGAAGAAAGAGATGGTAAATTTTACTTGCTAAGAGGCGTTGATAATAATAAAGACCAGACCTATTTCTTGTCTAGAATAGGCCAAAAAGCTCTTTCTAAATCACTTTTTCCAATAGGCGAACTTGAAAAATCTAAAGTGAGAGAAATAGCTGAAAAAAATGAGCTTTACACTGCAAAGAAAAAAGATTCTACAGGAGTTTGCTTTATAGGTGAGCGTGATTTTGATGCCTTCCTTGACAAATACCTGCTTTCGAAAAAAGGCGATATGATAAATGTAGATACAGGCAAAAAGATATCCCAGCATCATGGGCTTTACCACTATACGCTAGGACAAAGAAAAGGCATAGGAATAGGTGGAGTAGGAAGCGGAGAGCCATGGTTTGTAGTTGGAAAGGATCTTAAAAAGAATCTTCTATATGTAGCTCAAGGAGAGCAGCATGAAGCGCTTTATTCTACTTCCTTAATAGGAGAAGCTCCAGCGTGGACGCTAGATGAGGAGCCAGTATTTCCACTTCACTGCACTGCAAAATTCAGATACAGACAGCAAGATATTCCTGTTACTGTACACAAGATGGAAGATGGAAACATTCATATAGTGTATGACAATCCAGTAAAAGCAGTTACTCCAGGACAGGTAGCTGTACTTTATGATGCAGATATCTGTTTAGGAAGCAGCATTATAAAATCCATAGAGCCTGTAAATAGTAAGTATAAATATCTTAACCCGACATTTTAGATAAAAAGCTTTATTAAAATACATGCAAAGGACAGACTTGATAAAAAGTCTATGAGGTAGTCAAAATGGACAAAGAGACAAAAAGCTATTTAAAGATTGCCCTAGCTGGCAGTTTATGGGGCATGATTGGTATTTTCGTTCAGACACTTAGAGGATTTGGATTAAGTGCAGAATTTGTAGCATTTTCTAGAGTATTTCTGGGATTTGCTTTGCTTGCAGGATGGTTTTTAATAAAAGATCCGAGCATTTTAAAAATAGACCTAAAGGGACTGATTTCTGCTTGCGTTATAGGTGTGATTTCGCAGGGATTATTTAATCTTACTTATTTTGCGTCTATTCAAAGAGTAGGAACCTTTACAGCGGTAGTTCTGCTTTATTTTTCCCCTGTGTTTATGTTTTTGCTAGGAACCTTTATGTACAAGGAAAAAGCTGATAAAAGAAAAATAATTTCAGTGCTGATATGCTTTGCAGGCTGTATATTTGGAGTAAGTGGTGGAGACTTTTCAGCATTGAAAGCAGATCTTCCTGGAATATCCCTAGGACTTATTGCATCCCTTAGCTATTCACTGATGCCAGCACTTAGCAAGAAAACAGCATCCTCATATAATCCTTTTACTATTATAATCTACAGCTTTATGTTTGGAAGCCTCATGCTACTTCCATTTGCAAAGCCGATGAACGAGCTATATATGCTTCAAGATTTAAGACTTGTAGTATTACTTATAGCCTTTAGTATATTTGTAGCAGCTATGCCTTACTGCCTTTACATACCGTCACTTCACAATGTGCAGGTTTCAAAGCTAGGAGTTATTGCATCTGTTGAGCTAATAGTATCGATTGCAATTGCTGCAGTATTTTTAAAAGAACCTGTAAGACTGGGCAATCTTATAGGTGTAGCCATAATACTGGTGTCTATAGTAGCAATGAACAAGCCACCTGTGAAGATGATTAAAAGAGAAATATCACAGTAGATGAGAGAATAATTTCGAAATTATATATTAAGCCTTGATAAAAATCACAGACGAATCAGCTTAATTTCTTTACTGTGAATACATTAAGGTTATAAGTCCAATCGCCTATTAACCTGATTGGACTTAATTATTTAATACAAGATTATCAAATCATCTGGAGGGTAATAAATGAAAATAGCTATATTAGTAAATGAAGATACTATGAAAAGATGTACAGGAAAAGGTTGCTTCAATGCGTTTTTCAATAGGCTTGATTCGTTTTCAGACTATGGACCAGAGGCTCAGATTCTAGGCTTTACTCATGTGGGCGGAGATTTGGAGCATAAAATAGAAAAATTAAAGAAAAATAAAGTTGAAGCAGTTCATCTTTCGAGTTGTCTTAGAAGACGCTACTCAGGATATCAGGAGCTTTTAGAAAGGCTCTCAAAGGACTTTGAAGTTAAAGGCTATACTCATGGAAGAGCGATATTAGATTAATATCTTTAGGATTAAATAGGATTATGGGATTACTATATATACTATGAGTATTATTGTTTAATAATCATATAAAGCTAATGAGTTTTAAACAATTAAAAACCCTCCTTGAAGCTTAAGCTGATTCTTAAACTTCAAGGAGGGTTTGATTATTTATTAGCTTAGAATTTATTTATGCTAGATACGCTTTAATCATCCATAGATTCTTTTCATAGCCAGCTAGCATTCCTGTCAGCATATCTTCTGTCACAGGGTCGTCTGCTTCTCCAGCTATATCAATACCGTTTTTAAGAGATTCGATTGTATATTCATAATCCTTTTGAAGAGCAGATAGCACTTCATCTGGGCTTATGCCTTTGCTTTCAACTTCCTTAATTTTTGCATTTGCTAGATAGTCTTTCATAGTTGCAAATGGACGCTCACCTAACTGTAGGATTCTTTCAGCAACTTCATCAAGCTCTCCTGCTACGCCATCATATAGCTCCTCTAGTTTTGCATGTAGCTGGAAGAAACCTCTTCCTTCTACGTTCCAGTGATAGTTGTGAAGCTTAGTATACATAACGTGAAGATCTGATAGATGAACATTTAGAAACTGAGTTACAGTGTTAGCGTTTTTCTTGTTAGCCATAATAAAATTCCTCCTTAAAATTATATAAAATTTATTTTTATCATATTAATTAGTTTACCCAGAAATGATTTAATTAAACTATATTGTAATCATTTCAAAGTTGTCTATAATACAATTATAACCACTTAAAATAAGTTTAAACATCTTTTTAAAAAAATTTTTTTGAATAAGTTTTTTTGTGGTATATAATATTTATGAGGATTGTTAAAAGTCAATAATTTCAAAACAGACAATTTAGAACTAATCCGGTTGTAAACATAAATATAAGGAGGGCACAATGGAATTTAAATTTGCACATAACAATATAAATGTACTAGATTTAGAAAAAAGCATGGCTTTTTATGAAAAAGCACTAGGGCTTAAAGAAGTAAGAAGAAAGGAAGCTTCTGACGGAAGCTTTATACTCGTATATCTAGGAGATGGAAGCTCTGCTCATCAGCTAGAGCTTACTTGGCTTAGAGACTGGGATAGACCTTATAATCTTGGGGATAATGAGTTTCATATAGCCTTTACTGTGGATGATTATGAAAAGGCTCATGAGCATCACAAGCAGATGGACTGCATAGTATTTGAAAATCCATCAATGGGTATTTATTTTATAGCAGACCCAGATAATTATTGGCTAGAGATATTACCTCAAAACAGATAAGAGATAAATCAATAAGGTAAAATACCAGGGTGTCCTCATATAAAAATATGGGGGCACTCTTTTGAATTCAAAAAAACTTAGCAAGCCAGTTTAGAAATGAAAAAATAGGCAATAATTAGGATAGAAAGTGAGGCGATTTCATGCTTTGTCAAAATTGTAAGCAAAACGAAGCATCTATATCATATATGCAAGTTATAAATGGTGCAGTTACAAAGGTATCGCTCTGTGAAGATTGCGCTCATGAGAAAAAAATAAAGCCCATAGATATAAATATACCTTTTTCAGTCAAGGATTTGTTTGCAAGTCTAATGGATATGGACAAGAGCAGTACCTATGAGGCTGAAAAAGAAAAAGCCTGCCCAAAATGTCGCTCTACCTACAGCAGATTTCAATCTCTTGGCAAGGTAGGCTGTGAGGCTTGCTATGAAACCTTTAAAGATGAGCTGAGTCCTCTTATAAGAAGAGTGCAAATAAAAGGAGAACATATAGGAAAAATACCTGAGCATGCGGCTTTTGACATAAAGCGAAAAAGAGAAATCACTAAGCTCAAAACGGAGCTCTCTCATGCTATACAGGCAGAAGAATTTGAAAAAGCAGCTGAGCTAAGAGATAAAATCAAGCTCCTTGAGAAAGAGGTGGGATAATGAACGAAAATGCAGAAGCAAGCAAGCTTGAGGACATGAGAAAAAGCATAGTTGTGAGCTCTAGAGTAAGACTTGCCAGAAATTTGGAGGACTACAATTTTCCAAATAAATTAGAAGCAAATGAAGCAAAGGACATTATCTCAAAGGTAAAAGAAAGCTTAGATGGCTATGATATAAACTTTAACGCTGTAATAATGGCTGAGGCAGATATGCTTTACAAGGAATATCTGCTTGAAAATCATTTGATAAGCAAGGAAATGTCAGAAGAAGCAAAAGGAGCAGTATTTATAAATGAGCAAAATACCCTGTCGATAATGGTAAATGAAGAAGACCATCTGAGAATTCAAGCTCTTCTTCCAGGACTCCATATGGATAATGCTTATGAGATGTGCGATAAACTGGATGATTTACTGGAAAAAAACTTAAGATACGCATTTAGGGAGAACCTAGGGTATTTGACTTCTTGCCCTACAAATCTAGGCACAGGAATGAGAGCCTCTGTAATGGTTCATCTGCCAGCGCTAGTTGAGATGGGCTTTATAACTCCAATACTTGAAAATGCTACTCAAATAGGCCTTGCAGTTAGAGGGCTTTATGGAGAGGGAACGCAGTTTATAGGTTCGCTTTTTCAGGTTTCAAATCAGCTTACTTTAGGCTTCAAGGAAGAAGAAATAGTAAACAGCATTATGGGTATAACTAGGCAAATAATCGAAAAGGAAATAGAAGCGGAAAGAATATTAGTTTCAAAGCTGGGTATAGTATTACAAGACAGAATTTCTAGATGCCTTGGGATATTAGCGACTAGCAGGGTCATGAAGATAAATGAATCTATGAACTATCTTTCTAAAATCAAGCTAGGAATACGATTAGGCTGGATTACAGGAATATCAGATGAAGAAATAAACAGAATCATGATAAAGGTACAGCCAGGAAATCAAATCATAGATTATAAAGCAAAGAGCCAAGAACAAATAGATACAGGTAGAGCAAATCTGCTCAGGACGATTTTTAAAGATGTTGACTTTGTAGGATAAGGAGGATTACAAAAATGATGGAGAATTTTACAGAAAGAGCAAAGCAAGCCATAGAGCTTGCAAAGAGGGAAGCTAGCAAGCTAGGTCATAATATTGCTGGCAGTGAGCATATTCTTTTGGGACTGATGGCTGAAGGACAAGGAATAGCTTATCAAGTGCTATACAAATTTGGTCTTACGCTTGAATCACTAGTAAGAGAAATAATAGATTTAGAGGGTATTGGACTTCCAAATACTCACTTTCAAGGCTTTAGCCCTAGAACTAAAGGGATTTTTGAGCTGAGTATAATGGAAGCAAAAATGCTAGGCCATAGCTATATAGGTACTGAGCATTTACTTCTAGCCTTGCTAAAGGAAAAAGAGTGCATAGGATGCAGGCTTCTAATGGAAAAAGGTATAGACTATAATCTGGTATTTAAAGAGATTATGAATCTTCTTGGAGGAAGCAGTGCAGGCAAAGAGCCTAATCAAGCAGGAAATACAAGCTCTATGAATAGTCAAAATCCAAACACCCCTACACTTAACCAGTACGGTGTGGATTTGACCAAAGAAGCTGATGAAAACAGACTTGACCCTGTAATAGGTAGAAGTAAAGAAATAGAAAGAATAATTCAAATTTTAAGTAGAAGAACTAAGAATAACCCTGTCCTTATAGGCGACCCGGGTGTAGGAAAGACAGCTATAATAGAAGGACTAGCTCAAAAAATAAACTCGGGAGATATCCCATCTACCCTTAAAAACAAGCGTATTATGACTCTCGAAATGGGAAACCTTCTTGCAGGAGCTAAGTACAGAGGCGAGTTTGAAGAGAGAGTTAAAAAAATAGTAGAGGAATTAAAAGCAAATAAAGATGTGATTATATTTATAGATGAAATCCACAATCTAGCAGGAGCCGGTGGAGCTGAAGGTGCTATAGATGCATCAAATATCATGAAGCCTGCACTAGCTAGAGGTGAAATCCAGGTTATGGGAGCTACTACTATAGATGAATACAGAAAGCACATAGAAAAGGATTCTGCTCTAGAGAGAAGATTCCAGACAGTAATGGTAGATGAGCCTAACACTGAGGATTCTATAAAAATACTTCACGGCCTTAGAGATAGATATGAAGCTCACCATAAGGTAAAGATTACTGATGAAGCAATAAAGGCGGCCGTTGATTTATCGCATAGATATATCACTGATAGATTTTTGCCTGACAAAGCTATAGATTTAATAGATGAAGCAGCTTCTAGAGTAAGGCTTAGAAAATATATGGAGCCTGATAATATCAAGGAGCTAGAGGATAAACTATCCAAGCTTTCTATGGAAAAGGAAGAAGCAATAGCTACTCAGGATTTTGAAAAGGCTGCTAAAATTAGAGATGAAGAAAAGCAAATCAAAGAGCAGCTAGGCGAAAATAAAGAGCAGTGGACTAAGAAAAACTATACTAGCACTGAAGTAGTATTAGAAAAGGACATAGCTGAAATAGTATCTTCATGGACAGGAGTTCCAGTTACTAGACTTCAAATGGAAGAATCTACTAAGCTTTTGGATTTAGAAAATATACTTCACAAAAGAGTTATAGGTCAAGAAGAAGCAGTAGAAGCTATATCAAGAGCCATAAGAAGAGCTAGAACAGGTATGAAGGATCCAAAGAGACCTATAGGCTCATTTATATTCCTAGGGCCTACAGGAGTAGGAAAAACTGAGCTTTCAAAGGCTTTAGCAGAAGCTATGTTTGAAGATGAGGATTCTATAGTTAGAATAGATATGAGTGAGTATATGGAAAAGCATTCTGTATCAAAACTCATAGGCTCTCCTCCAGGATATGTAGGCTATGATGAAGGCGGGCAGCTTACGGAAAAAATCAGAAGAAAGCCATATTCTGTGGTATTATTTGATGAGATAGAAAAAGCTCATCCAGATGTATTTAATATGCTGCTTCAGATTCTAGACGATGGAAGACTTACAGATTCTAAAGGACGTACTGTGGATTTCAAAAATACAGTGCTCATCATGACTTCAAACGTAGGTGCAACTACTATCCAAAAGCAAAAGACTCTTGGATTTAGCACTGTAACAGATGAAGAAAAGAAAGAAAAAGCAGCTTACGAAAAGATGAAGGACAATGTTATGGTTGAGCTTAAGAGAAGCTTTAAACCAGAGTTTCTAAATCGTGTAGACGATATTATAGTATTCCATGCGCTTACAGATAGAGAGCTTGAAAAAATCGTATATCTAATGATATCAAATCTGGAAAAACGTCTTATGGATAAAAATATTACTATAGAGCTAGATGAGGCTGCAATGAAGCTCATCACTAAAAATGGCTATGATTTAGAGTTTGGCGCAAGACCTCTAAAGCGTGCTATTCAAAGACTGCTTGAAGATGAAATCTCTGAAAAGCTTTTAAGAGGAGAAATAAATGATTCTGACAATATAAAAGTTACAGCAGTGGATGACAAGCTAGATTTCGTAGTAAAGACAAAAACAGTTTAAAATGAAAGGCTAGGGTTAAAATATGGCAAAGGTAAAGACCAAATATATCTGTCAGCAGTGCGGCTATGAATCCGCAAAATGGTGGGGAATCTGTCCAGAGTGCAATAGCGGTGGCTCTATGGTAGAGGAAGCTTATACCCAGAAGGAAACTGCTAGAGCAAAAAAACAAAGCTCACATTTGCAAAAATCTGTGGATTTAAAATCTGTAGAGGGAACTGAGGCTGATAGATTCACTACTCATATTTCTGAATTTGACAGAGTGCTTGGTGGAGGAATAGTAAGAGGCTCTCTTGTTCTTATAGGAGGAGATCCAGGGATAGGAAAGTCCACTTTGCTGCTTCAATTAGCCCACCATATTTCAAAGGAAAAAAAGGTGCTGTATATCTCAGGTGAGGAGTCAGCTCAGCAGATTAAGCTAAGGGCTTCTCGCCTTTTTTCTGGTGATATGAATATGCTCATACTGGCAGAGACGAATCTAGATACTATAGAAGGAGAGATACTTGCAGTTATGCCTGACGTAGTAGTAATAGACTCTGTTCAGACGGTATCATCGCCAGAGCTTACATCTCTTCCAGGAAGTGTTTCTCAGGTTAGAGAAGCAACTGGAAGGCTTATGAATATAGCAAAGGCAAATAACATCAGCTGTTTTCTAGTAGGCCATGTAACAAAAGAAGGAGCTATTGCAGGCCCAAGAGTTCTAGAGCATCTAGTGGATACTGTGCTTTATTTTGAAGGTGAGCGATTCAATACCTATAGAATGATAAGAGCTGTAAAAAATCGTTTTGGCTCTACAAATGAGCTTGGAGTTTTTGAAATGACAGATAAAGGCTTGATAGAGGTAAGCAATCCATCCAAAATTCTACTATCTGAGCACAGCGTGGGAGCTCCAGGAACTGCTATTGTTTGTACTATGGAAGGCACAAGACCTATGCTAGTGGAAATCCAAGCTCTTGTTGCTCCAACTACCTTTGCAGTACCTAGACGAACAGCTACAGGAATTGATTTTAATAGGCTAAACATGCTTTTGGCTGTATTAGAAAGAAGAGCTGGGCTTAGAATTCAGAGCCAGGATGTCTATGTGAATTTGACTGGAGGAATAAAAATTTACGAGCCTTCACTTGATTTAGGGATAGCCTGCGCAGTGGCATCGAGCTTTTCAAACAGAGAAATCAAAAACAATGTGGCGTTTTTTGGAGAGATAGGCTTAACAGGAGAGATTCGCTCAGTGAGCTTTGGAGAAAAACGTATTAATGAAGCCTTAAAGCTTGGATTTGAAGAGGTTATAGTGCCTTATAGTACAGCAAAGGACCTTAAAAATATAAATTCAATTAAGATTACAGGAGTAAAAGATGTAAAGATGGCTCTTGCTGAGGCATTTAAATAAGAAGATTATCAATAATTCAATTATGAATTGTAATAAGCTCTAGAAAGCTTCATTTATTCACAATAAAAAAGGTAAAAGCCTAATTTAAATAGACTTTTACCTAAATTTACATATTATTTTCCTCAGAATTTCCACAGTATTGTAAGTCATTTGTAAATCATAACAGGGTTAATATATTGTAAAATAGTACTGTGAAGATGTTTAAAAAAGACTGAACTTGCCTAGGGTTGTTATTTCGTCATGTTTTTTGCTTAAGATATCTCCAGGGCTTAAATTCAATGTGTTGCACAGTGCAGATATATAAAAAATATGATCGCCTATTTCATGAACTAGCTGTTCTTTGCATCTAGGACAAAGCTCTCCATCTATATGATTACTTGTAAATTTATCAAGCTCAGAGTAATCCACTTCTGTAGATAGCTGCTGTTTGGAGGCCTTGATACTGATACAGCCACACTCTGTAACGGCTTTTGCTACAGCTCTAGTTGTTCTGGCATCAGTTTCTTGAAGCTTTGTCATTATGTCGAGTATACTTTTATGTCTTATTAGAACCTCTTCAACTTTTTGGGTAAATTCATTTAGCTCCATCTTTTTACCTCCTTGTATTTATATATTATTATACTTAAAGATGCTGTAAAAGGTCAACTGCGAAGATTTGATTAAATTGTGCTATAATGTACTAGGGTCTAGGCAAAAAAATTAGAAAGGTAGGTGAACACATGGTAAAGAAGATTTTAAGAATAATCGTATCTTTAGTTGGAGTAACTATAGGTGCAGCATTTTATATTTATTTGGAACGTATTGTTCCACAATATGCGCCTGAAAGTTTAGTATTAAAAATAGGATTAGCCTCTATTATTTCACTTTCATTCGGACTTATATTTTATTTTTTCTCTCCTTATATCATGAATCTAGGCCAAAAAGCAGCAAACAAAATTGAGAATGAGGTTTCATCAATGCCCACGGGTGAAATTCTAACCTCGAGTATAGGACTTATAATAGGACTTATAATAGCGTATTTTATAAGCGGTTTGGTTATTAATATTCCACTAGTTGGAACTCCTATAGCCACACTTATTTATATATTCTTCGGATATATAGGCTATAATATAGCAAGCAGAAGAAAAGAGGATTTAGCCAATCTAATAAATGCAGTTAAACCAATTGGTGGCAAAGAAAAAGGTAGCAGCAAGAAAAGCAGTCATGCTATACCACCTAAGATTTTAGATACTAGCGTGGTAATCGATGGAAGAATAGCTGATATTGCTCAGACGGGATTTGTAGAAGGCAAGCTAGTGGTACCTACTTTCGTTTTAGAGGAGCTTAGACATATAGCTGACTCTGCAGATGATTTAAAAAGAGCAAGAGGACGCAGAGGCCTCGATATATTAAACATGATGCAGACAGAGCTTAAGCTAGATGTAGAAATCTGTGAAATGGATTTTGACGATATAGCTGAAGTCGATATGAAGCTTTTAAAATTAGGACAGGTACTAGATGGAAAGGTACTTACAAATGATTATAACCTAAATAAAGTAGCTCAGTTTCAAGGTGTAAAGGTTCTAAATATCAATGAGCTGGCAAACTCTATCAAGCCACTTGTAATTCCTGGAGAAGAGATGCTAGTTACTATTGTAAAAGAAGGTAAAGAGCAAAATCAAGGTATAGCATATCTAGATGATGGAACGATGATAGTAGTTGAAGGAGCTAGAAAGCTCATCGGCCAGACTTTTCAAGTTCTTGTCACCTCAGTTCTTCAGACAGCAGCAGGTCGTATGATATTTGCAAAGCCAAAATAAAGTTAACTTAGCCCTCCAATGGTTTTTGGAGGGTTTTTAAGTTTTTGATATGAGGGATAGATATTCCAAGCATTGCCATCCACAAAAAGCCCATCTGAAATATATAGCCGTAATTAATAGCTAGTGCAGTCGATGACATAAGTAGCAGTATTCCTGCTAGCTTTATTCTTTTTGGACTTAGAAAATATTTATCTCTATCAGAGGTAGAGAGGATATTTTTTAAAGTAGATAGCCTAAATGCAAACATAGGCGTGATTAAAGACACCATAAGTATATCTATTATAGAGGTTTCTGTTTTTTCTATAGTATACAGATTCAAAAAAGAAAGCAGTGAAATAATAAGCATGAAGCTAGCATAAGGAATATTTCTTTTTTGACCTCCCTTTAGCTTGTAATCAGCAAATATAAATATAGAGGCGCTAAGAGGAAAAATAAAGCTATAAAAGAAATAAAGATACACTGAAAAAAACAAGACGAAAATCAAATCAAAATTTGTAACCATACTTCCTGAGCTTCTAGTTAGAATCCTAGTGAGAAGCAAAAAAAATATCCCTGGCAGTATGAGAACTTCATCTACAAAAATAAATATTATAAAAAGAGGGGCAAGGCCATAAAAAGCTTCCACTTTTGCATCAGGGTCTAGCTCTCTTGCAAAGCACCAGCTAAGATAAAATCCCATAGTTTTTACTAGGCTGTGTTTTACAGCCTCAAGCACACCATTTCCACTATATATACTCCAAATATAAAAGCTTATTAGTGAAGCGATCAAAATGCCTATAAGCCATTTGCTGGATTTTTCTTTTATATCAAAACCTCTGATTAAGCTTGAACGTACTACCATATTATTTCCTCCAAACCTACTACAAATAGCTATTTCAAATAAAATCTAAACCTAATTTTCAAAACTACTGATATATAGTGTATAATACCATTATAAAACAGTTATTTAAATATATTTTGTGAAAAGGAGGTATAAGCTATGTATCAAATTTTAGGCGATGAAGTCTATGACAGTCAGGATATAGCAAAGAAGATTGAGCAGTACACTAGCTTTACAGTAAGAGAAGATATGAGCAAGAGAACAAAGCGCGATGATGCACTTGCATTTAAGCTGAGCATACCAGTGAAAAAATTAGATCCTACAGCAAAGGATTACATTGAGGACGATACAGAAATCAATCATCTAATGATACTTGCAGACGAGATGAGCAATTCTCAAATGGAAAATTTAGGACTTAAATTTGCAATTCAAAAAAGCTATGCCTATACGTACGATGAGGTAAAAAACGAAATCCTCCTTGTAAGCGGAATCATGCATATTTCAAATGGAAGAAGAAAACTTCCTGATGTTATGAAGAGGCTACTTAGTCAAGTCTAGACTCCATCCAACTCTAAATCAAAACATAATATGTTAATTTTTGTTAATTTTGGGTAAAAACTTCTATCAAGAGCGATAGAAGTTTTTTTAGTGGAAAGGAGAAAGTATGAAAGTAGCATTAGGATTAATTACAAAATATATCAATGCCAATATTTCTATTTTAGACTTCTTAAAAAATGCCAATAAATTCGGACATGAAATCGATGCTCTGATAATCTGCTATTCCCATGGATATGACAGACCCTTTGTTGAGAAATTGGAAAGAGAATTTCCAAAGACCTATTTAATCAAGGTCAACCATAGCTATGATATGGAAAGAGATCTTAGAAAAAGAGGAATCAGAGCCAAGGATTTTATGCCTCTTATCTATGCAGAAACCTTGGAAAACTATGGACTTTTACCATATAGCACCTATAGAAATACAGTTCTAATCAAAGCAATGCTCTTAGAAATGGACGCATTATTCTTCGTAGATACGGACGTTTATCCACTACTTCTGAAACCAAGTCATAGAAAGTCAAACCTTCCAGATTATATATCACTAAAAGATACCAAAGAGCTTGAAGACTATGAACTAGAAGAAATTGATTTCTTCGAAAGACATTTTAAATATCTGAGTCAAAAAGATGTAATGGTCACAACTAGTGACTATTCAGGCTATTACATCATTCCACCTATGGAATATTCACATCTAGATGAGTATCTAGGAGGACTTCAAAAAGAATCGGCAATAGATTTTGTAAAGAGCTGCAGTGGAACGGGCTGCATAAATTTTGCTTCTGAGGAAGAAAAGCCATATAGCACAGATAAGTTTTTAGGTGGAAATATGGCAATAAAGCTCAAAGCCTTTAAGGAACTTCCGCCATTTTTTTCCACTACCTATATGGCAGGAGATGAACTGGTATTAACTAGAGGCGAGGATACCCTTATGGGAACATTTGCAAAAAACAATCAGCTAAAAGCTGTAGATATAGATACTTTGATATTTCATAACACCTATTCGGATTTTCCTAAAGTACCTGACATTGTAAACAGCGTGGCTATAAAGGATAGATTCTATTATGCATCTCTAGGCTGGATAGGTAGAAATCCATTTATGAACTATATCAATGGAAATGACTACAAGGCTCTTTACGAAAAACAAAAAGAACTCCTTGTAAAAAGTAGTGTCCATACAGCTAGATACCTAAAGGACAGAAGGTTTTTGATTATGCCAACTGCAATAGACAGTGCTATGAAAAGCTTTAACAGGGTAATAGATGAATATGAGCTTTCTATGGAAGGCTTTGATCACATCAAAATGAAGCTTATTTAAAAAGGAGGATTCCAAAAATGAAGGTATTACTTGTAAATCATTTTCCTCTTGAGGGTTCAGGAAGTGGTATTTATACCAAAAATATTGCTTCCAAACTTACTGAGCTAGGTCATGAGGTAATGGTGATTCTTCCAGAACATACAAATATCAGTAAACCTTATATAACCAAGAGCATACTGTTTCGAAGCGAAGCAAATAAAGGTGAAAAGGTAGATGCAGAGTTTAACTTTCCTTGCTTTACGACGCACCCTAAAAGCAATAACACCTTTTATCAGCTTACAGATGAGCAGATGCACCAGTATATAGATTTGATGCAGATAGCTGTAGATGAAGCTGTAGCTACATTTAAGCCTGATATCATACATTGTCAGCATCTGTGGATAGCGCCTTATTGTGCTAGCAAGACAGGAGTTCCTTATGTAGCTACAGCTCATGGGACAGATTTAAAAGGTCTTGTACTCGATTCAAGATATGTGCCTTATGCCCTTGAAGGAGCTCAAAAATCTAAAAAAATAATAACTATCTCCAAGCAAGTGGATTATGAAGTAGGCGAAAAATACTCAGTTCCTGATTCTTTAAGGAGGCTGATTTTAAATGGATTTGATGAGAGCATATTCAATCTAAAGCCTGTAAGCAGAAAAGAAGTTCTTGCTAGCTTTGGACTGCCTGATGCAGGCCATGTAGTTTCTTTTGTAGGCAAGCTAGCTCATTTCAAAGGTGTAGACTTACTTCTAAAAGCTGCAAAGATTTACGAGGAAGAAGTGGAAGATGTAATGACACTTATTGTAGGTCATGGAGAGCTATATGATGAGCTTAATAATCTAAGAAGAAGCCTAGGGCTAAAACACGTATATATGTTAGGGCATCAACATCAAGAAAAAGTAGCTGATATCTACAACATAGCTGATGTATCTACAGTTCCTTCGAGACAAGAGCCTTTTGGACTTGTGGCTATAGAAGCATTAGCCTGCGGAACTCCAGTCGTAGTTACAAATGGAGGAGGACTGGTGGATTTTGTAGATGATACGATAGGAAGCGTAATAGATGAAGAGGACTATGAAGCTCTAGCAAAATCCATAATTTCAGAAATAAAAAACCCTGACAAAAAAGCCAAGAGAAAAAGAGCTCATGAGTTTGCTATGAAGCAGTTTTCTTGGAATAGAGTTATAAATGAAGTGATAGATGTCTATGAAAAAGCTATAAATGAATAGGCAATAAAGTATAAACTTTTGTGAAAGGAGAGATTCTATGAGACGAGTAATGGTGATACCGGTTTATTATTCTAGGTCGAAATCGGAAGGGCATCAAGACGGAGATTCGGTATATGACCACCCCACACCTATAGATGAAGATGGTACCTTAAAGCGGACCTTAGAAAGTATTAGAATCATTAAAAATCAAGATTTTCAGCTAGTTATATTAGTTTCGCCTACAAGTGAAGAGCTTACAGATAGAGCAAAGGAGAAGGTAAACAAAATTCTATCTGAGGTGAATCTAGACATTCAGACTTTTATTTTTACTCCTGCAGAGCTTGAAAAAATTAAAGCGCTAGCGGCAGAGCAAGATGTAGACCAAAGCGTTATTAAGCTTATGAATATAAGAGGGTATGCAAATGTTAGAAACATGTGCATTTATACTGCATATATACTAGGCGCAGAAATGGCTATGCTCATTGATGATGATGAGCTATTTGAAAAAGAGGATTTTGTCGATTTGGCTTCTCAGTATATAGGTGGAAGGCTTTATGGCAAGACCATAGATGGAGTAGCTGGATACTATCTCAACAAATATGGCAACTACTATGATGATGTAGATATAGAGCCGTGGATGACTTACTGGGATAGATTTGGTTTTAAAGGAAAAGCTTTTGATAAAATAATCGGGCAAGAGCCTAGAATAAAACTTACTCCATTTGCATTTGGTGGAGCAATGATAATTCATAGAAATCTTTTTAAAACAGTGCCATTTGACCCGAATGTAACTAGAGGAGAGGATATAGATTATCTTATAAATGCAAAGATGTTTGGGTTTCATTTTTTCCTAGATAGAGAGCTTTCTATTAAGCATCTTCCTCCTAAGAAAACTCATCCAGTCTGGAAGAGATTTAGAGAGGATATATATAGATTCCTCTATGAAAAAGCCAAGATAGATTCACAAAGAGACCTTCCAAATATGAACAAGGTAACGAGTCACGATTTTGACCCATATCCAGGAAATTTTCTTACAAATGAACTAGAAGATATGATATTTAAAGCAAATATAATGCTAGCAATGGATTATCTAAGCAATGGAGATATAGAATCGGCAAAAGAAACAATGAACAATATCTATCTTTCAAAATACGATGCTATGCCAAAATTCAATGTTTTTGATGCCTTTATAGAACTTCAAAAAGACTGGAAAAGTCTGTTGAGTTTTACAAAGCAGTACATGATTGATATAAGAGCTATTATGGATATGGCAGAGTTTGGTTATGTCAAAAAATACGACAAAAAATCTGAGCTAGTATCTATGTCTAGAGATGAGATGGAAACTCTTCTTAAATCCATGGATTTCTTTAAAAATCTCGAAGATGACGAAATAAATACCCTTGCGGCCATAGCAAAGATGAAGGAATATCCTGAAAATACTTTCATAGGCAAGTCCAATGAAAAAGTAGTCAGAATGAGAATCATCTATAAAGGTGTGGTTAGAATTCAGAAGGAAACCTTGTCAGGAGATTCTGTAGATCTTGCTATACTTGAAAAGGGAGATTATTTCGGAGAGAGCTTTGATAAGAACTTTACTTCCTATGTGGATATAATAGCTGAAGAGGATTGCGAGCTTATAGAAATAGAGCATGCGGACCTTGTGAGCCTCATAGAATCTCAGCCAATGCTAGGCATTAGAATACTTCAGATGCTAAATGCGAAGCTATCGCTCAAGCTAAAAACTTTAAACGAACGCTATACCTTGCTTTCAGATAGAGGAAGCAGTATATATTAAAAAAGATGGGCTAAGCCCATCTTTTCTAATATATAGAATATAAACATTATTAAGCTTGAATTTACTACCTTTAAGCTATAAATTCTTTAATTAGTAATAGATAGCTTTTAATTAGTAATAGATAGCTTTTAATTAGTAGCTAGATTTTTTGAAGAAATGATAAAGGAGAGAAACTCCAGCACCAGTTCCACCGTATGGGCATAGACTACTTGCTTTGTCTGTCCATGAAGGTCCTGCTATATCTAAGTGAACCCAAGGAAGCCCACTTGTAAACTCTTCTAAAAATAGGGAAGCTGTAATAGTACCAGCTGGTCTTCCAGGAGAGTTTTTAAGGTCAGCAACTTCAGATTTAAGCATTTTTTTGTATTCCTTTTCAAGAGGAAGTCTCCAGATTTTTTCGCTTGCTAGCTTTGAAGCAGCATCAAACTGGGCAAACATATCGTCATCAGAAGAAAGTGTAGCTATTACTTTTTCTCCAAGTGCAACTATAGCTGCTCCCGTAAGCGTAGCTATGTCTATTAGCTTAGTAGCTTTTTCCTCTTTTACTGCATAGGTTAATGCATCAGCAAGAGTAAGTCTTCCTTCTGCATCTGTATTAGTGATTTCTATATATTTTCCAGCCATAGATCCTATTATGTCTCCTGGCTTGTAAGCATGACCAGAAATCATATTTTCACAGCTTGCAACTACTGCTGTAACGTTAATTTTTAATTTCTGAGAGGCTACCATTATCATAGCACCTATAACTGCGGCCGCTCCGCCCATATCTGATTTCATAGTGTGCATTCCATCAGTAGGCTTGATTGAGTAACCACCACTGTCATAAGTTAGTCCCTTTCCTATAAGACCGTAGATTTCAGGGTCGTTAGGATTGCCATGGTACTTCATAGTGATGAGCTTCATTGGCTCTGCTGAGCCTTTTCCAACTGAAAGAAAGGCTTGCATATCTAGAGCTTTTATATCTGCTTCGTCCATCACCTTAACATCAAATCCATATTCCTTGCCGTATTTTTTAGCTTCTTCAGCAAGCATAGTAGGAGTCATGATATTGGCAGGTTCATTTACTAGAGTTCTTGCCACACAGATGCTTTGACCTTCCATTACCCCTTCGTCTAGAGCTTTTTCTAAAATACTCATATCCTCATCAGGACCAACTAGAATATTTACTTCTAGTATATCTACGCTGTCTTCTTTAGGAGTTTTGTAGTCTCCAAAATCATAATCTGAAAGTATGGTGTACTTGGCAACTAGGCTCACCATTTCCTTAGAAGATGTACTGCATGAATTGAAAATCTGATGAATTTCTACAACCTTTGATTTTAATTGTTTAGCTTTTCTTATAGCTGAGCTTATAGCTAGCTTTACTGTTTCTTGGTCTATGCACTGGTCATCGCCCAGGCCTACCAAAATTATGTTTCGAGGGTTTTCTTCTCTTGCAAGTCTAAAGGATTCTATCTGTTCTTTTTTTCCTGTAAATATCTTGTCCTTAACTAGATAGCTAATCATAGCCTCTACATCTGAATCTAGATAGAGCAGACCTTCTGATATTTCTATTCCCTCAGTAAATGGGATTATAGCTGTATCACAAAGTACAGTGGATTCGCCGTGCTTGGAAATTCTAATATCCATAGTTTCCCCTCCTAATAATATAAGTAATACATATAATGTGTTTTTCACATACCTAAATTATACCCCAAGAAACAATCACCCACCACAAAGATTAATATAATAAAAATTAAAATGTTAAATTTTAGCAACTAATGGGTAGTAATATATAGGAGTCTAAAATTTTGAAAGGAGCAATACAAATGAAACTAATGAAAAGAGACGAAAAAGCTGGTGCACTGAGAAAACAGGATATGATACCAGGGGTAGTTTATGGACATGGAATCGATGCAATTAGCGTTAAGGTTCCAAGAAAAGAGTTTGTAAAATCCTATGAAAAATTCAGACAGACAAAAACCTTCAATTGTGAGATAGATCAAAGTCCTCATCAAGTTTATATCAAAGATGTTCAAAGAGATGTACTTAATCCAGAAAAAATTACTCACTTTGACCTTTTAAAAGTATCATCATCTGACAAAATCCATACCAGATTGCCGATAGTTCTTTTAGGAAGAGAGAATATCGAAAGACAAGGGCTGATTGTTCAGCAGAGTCTAAATGATATCGATGTAAAATATCAAGTAGGAAAAGGACTTGAGTCTATTGAGATTGATATAGTTAATTTTAAAGATGGAGATATGCTAAAAGTATCTGACATAAAAGTGCCAGATTATGTGGATGTTCTAGAAGATATGGATATGCTGGTTGCATCTATTGCTCATCCTAAAGTAGAAGCAGAGCCTGTAGAGGGTGAAGAAGTAGCAGAAGTACCTCTAGTAGAGTAATAGGCAAATAATAAACTAAATCCACTAGAGTAATTCAGAATGCTCTTGGATTTTAGAAATTTTATATTATGTACAAAACTAAAGCGAGCCGTTTGGCTCGCTTTTTAAATGCATTTATTTAGTCAACCTTTACTACCCAACCTTCTGGACCGTCAACATCTCCGAATTGGATGCCGTAAAGAGTATCGTATAATTTTTTAGTCACAGGACCTACTTCAGTTTCACTGTGGAATACATGAAGCTTGCCATTGTGTGAAATACCTCCGATTGGAGTGATTACAGCTGCAGTACCACAAGCACCAGCCTCTTTGAACTCATCTATGTTGTCGATTAAGCAGTCTCTTTCTTCTACTTCCATACCTAGATATTCCTTAGCAATGTGTAGCAGAGAATATTTAGTGATACTTGGAAGAATAGATGGAGATATAGGAGTTACAAACTTATCGTCTTTAGTTATACCAAAGAAGTTAGCAGCACCTACCTCTTCTATTTTAGTATGAGTAGCTGGATCTAGGTAGATACAATCAGCAAAGCCTGATTTTACAGCTAGTTCATGAGGATAAAGGCTTCCTGCATAGTTTCCTCCAACTTTTGCTGCACCAGTTCCATAAGGAGCTGCACGGTCATACTCAGAAGTAATAAAGTTTACAGGAGTCATTCCACCCTTGAAGTATGGACCAACTGGCATACAGAAAATACAGAAGATATATTCTGGAGCTGGCTTAACACCTATGTTGTCACCTACACCGATTAGGAAAGGACGTAGATACATAGTAGCGCCGCTTCCGTATGGAGGCATAAATCTTTCATTAGCCTTTACAACCTTTTTACAGGCATCTACGAATCTCTCTACAGGAAACTCAGGCATCATGATACGATTACAGCTTTTAATCATACGCTTAGCATTTTCATCTGGTCTGAATAATTGAATATCCCCATTTTTAGTTCTATATGCTTTTAAGCCTTCAAATGTTTGTTGTCCATAATGTAATGCTGCAGCAGACTGGCTGATAGTTAGAGTGTTTTCTTCGATAAGCTTACCCTCATCCCATTGGCCATCCTTGTAGTATGATATGTAGCTAAAGTCAGTTTTCATGTAGTTAAAACCTAGTTTGCCCCAATCTATGTTCTCAATTTGCATAGATTATCCCTCCTTCAAATTTAATATCATTAAATATATTATAGCATAGAAAAAACGTTTGCCTAAAGATTAGAATATTCAAAATAATTAGAAATACAATTTCCTGAAGTTTTTTCAATCAAAAAAGAGATTGTCTCGTATTTTAAAGACAATCCCTTATAAGATAATGGTAAAACATTAGATTATAAAATGTTAGATTATAAAACCAAGCTAAAGCTTTATTTGATTACTAAAGTTGATTTTATTATTTTGCTGATATAGCTGCCATAGTTATATAGTTATATGGCTTGTTAAAGTGAGGAAGGAAGAAAATGTCAGTAAGAGCAAGCTTATCTATAGTAACTTTTTCCTGAATAGCAAGTGAGAACATATGGATACCCATAGACATATCATAAGTTGATGCCATCTGAGCACCTATTATAACTCTTGTGTTTTTATCATATACTATTCTGATTTTTACTGATGGATTTTCTGACTCTATAAACTCTGGTTTTTGAAGGTCGTCGTAATCAGTAGCTAGAGCATCTATTCCTAGTGATTTTGCTTTTGCAAGAGTAAGTCCAGTAGATACCATTTTTAAGTCGTAGATGCAGATACCGTTTGAGCCTTGAACGCCAGCAGATTCTAAAGCAGTACCTCCTGCGTTGTGAGCGGCAACTATACCTGAACGTACAGCATTTGTTGCTAGAGCTATATAGTTAGTGCCTTGGATGCTGTTGTCGTAAACAGTAGCGCAGTCACCTATAGCGTAAACATCCTTGATGCTTGTTTCTTGATTTTTATTTACAACATAGGCACCATTTCTAAATAGCTCAAGCTTGTCTTTTCCTAGCTCGTTATTTGGTCTAAAGCCTATAGAAAGAACTACCATATCTGCTTTATGAGTGCCTTTATCAGTAACTACCTCTTTGACCTTTGTATCGCCTTTTAGTTCAAGCACTTTTTCTCCAAAAGCGAGTTTAATACCGTGGTCTTTTAGGTTCTGCTTCATAAGCTCAGTAAATTCTTCATCGTAATATGCAGGAAGACAAGTATCTGCGATATCTATTAGAGTAACATTTTTTCCATTTCTTTCAAAAGCTTCAGCAAGCTCTACGCCTATATAGCCAGCACCTACTACTACGACATCCTTTATATCTTCTGTTTTAAGTTTTTGGATTACCTCGTCAGCGTGCTGGTATAGCTTTACTTTTTGAACATTTTCTAAATCTCTGCCAGGAATATCTGGGATTATAGGCATAGAGCCAGTTGCTAAGATGATTTTATCGTAGCTTTCTTCTACCTTAGAGCCGTCTTTTAGGGTAGCATAAACTATTTTTTTATCAAAGTCGATGCTTTCAACTGGAGCCTCCATGTGAACTACAGCACCTTGAGCTTCTAACTTTTCTTTGTTTGAATAAAATAAGCCTTCAGCTCCAGCTATCTGCTCACCTATCCAAAGAGCCATACCACAACCTAAAAAGCTTATATTTGAATTGGCATCAAATATAGTTACCTTGGCATCTTTGTAGTTCCCCATAATAGTGTTAGCAGCAGCAGTTCCAGCGTGATTAGCACCTACGATTACGATTTTGTTCATGTTTACTCTCCTCTCAAATTAAAAACAATTAAGAATTAAAATTAGTTAAAACTAAAGTTAAAAATGATTATATTTTAAAATTAAAAAGTATACTAAAATAGTATTGATTACAATTTGAATTTATTATATCACTGGTTAAAAAAATAGCAATAGGTTTTTAAAAAAATTTTAAAAAATATCCAAAAATGGTATAATCTAGAGTTGAATGATGAAATTGTGGGTATAAAATATATTCAGTTAAAAATTTATAAATTGATATGAAACAATGGAGATGAAACTTGATGAAAAAATGTTCAGTATGTAAGAAGAATATAGCTATGCTTTTTGCTTCGACATATGAAAATGGTAAACCAGAAATGAAAGGGCTATGCCTTAACTGTGCTAAGAAGATGAATATCCCAGGGATAGATGATCTTATAAAGCAGACAGGTATGTCAGAGGAAGAACTATCCGCAATAACTGACCAGATGAATGACTCTATGAGTATGTTTGATGAGGATAGCGAGATGGATTTTTTATCAAATTTTAAGGATGCTGATAAGGAAGACGAGATTCAAATAGAAGAGAATGAAGAAGCTGAGGCTCATCAAGATGAAGTAGAAGATAAAGAGCCGTCTAAGAAAAAGAAGAAGAAAAAGAAATACCTAGATACCTTTGGAACTAACCTTACTGACAAAGCTTCAAAAAATCAAATAGATAAGGTTATAGGAAGAGACAAAGAAATTCAAAGAGTAATTCAAATATTAAATAGAAGAGCAAAAAACAATCCAGTACTAGTAGGAGAGCCAGGAGTAGGAAAAACTGCTATTGCAGAAGGACTAGCTGTTAGGATAGCTGAAAAGCAAGTGCCATCAAAGCTACTAAATGCAGAGGTATATCTGCTGGATATGACTGCTGTTGTTGCTGGGACTCAGTTTAGAGGCCAGTTCGAAGGTAGAATGAAGTCTATCATCACTGAAGCACAAAGCTACGGCAATATCATTTTAGTAATAGATGAGCTTCACAATATCATGGGTGCAGGAGAGGTTCATGGTGGAACTATGAACGCTGCCAATATCCTAAAGCCAGCTCTTGCAAGAGGAGATGTCCAAATCATCGGAGCAACTACTTTATCAGAGTACAGAAAGCATATCGAAAAGGATTCTGCACTTGAAAGACGCTTTCAGCCTGTAATGGTAGATGAACCTAGTGAAGAAGAAAGCATAGAAATATTAAAAGGAATAAAAGGCTACTACGAGGATTATCATCAAGTGAGTATTTCTGATGAAGTCATAGAAGCGGCTGTAAAGATGTCTAATAGATATATCACAGATAGATTTTTGCCTGACAAAGCCATAGATGTAATAGATGAGGCAGGCTCTAGAGCCAATCTTGTAAATGAAGTACTAACTAGCATCGAGGATTACAAAACTCAGCTGATGCAAAGCACCTACCTAAAAGATCAAGCTTCAGAAAAAGGTGATTTTGAAGGAGCAGCTTATTACAAGGCTGAAGAAATTCGTCTTACTCAAAAAATTGAACTGCTTGAAAAGAGTGCAAAGACACCTCTTACTATAGAAGATGTAGCTCATATCATAGAAGCATGGACTAAGATTCCTCTTAAATCCATAACTGAGGAAGAGGCTATAAAGCTTCTTAATCTAGAGCAAAGGCTTCACCAAAGAGTAATAGGCCAAGATGAAGCTATATCTAGCATTTCAAGAACTGTAAGAAGAAATCGTTCTGGCTTTAGAAAAAGAAGAAAGCCAGCATCCTTTATATTTGTAGGCCCTACAGGAGTAGGAAAGACAGAGGTAGTAAGAGCTTTAGCAAAAGAGATGTTTGGAAGCGAAGACGACATGATAAGAATCGATATGAGTGAGTATATGGAAAGACATACAGTATCAAAGCTCATAGGCTCACCTCCTGGATATGTAGGCTATGATGAGGGTGGACAGCTGACAGAAAAAGTAAGAAGAAGACCTTACTCTGTAATTTTATTTGATGAGATAGAAAAAGCTCATGCAGATGTATTTAACATGCTACTTCAGATTTTAGAGGATGGAAGACTTACTGATGCACAGGGCAGAACAGTATTCTTTGAAAATACTATTATAGTTATGACATCAAATGCTGGAACCTCATATAAAAGCAAGAGCATGGGCTTTGGAAATGCAAACACTCTAGAAGAGAGCGAGCATATCAAGGATGCCCTTAAGGAAGTTTTCAGACCTGAATTTTTAAATCGTGTGGACGATATAGTTGTGTTTACTAGACTTTCAAAGCCTCAGCTAAGAGAAATAGTAGACCTTATGATAAAGGAAGTTCAAACTGAGCTAGCAGAAAAAGGAATTAGTCTTCATGTGAGTGATGAAGTAAAAGAATTCTTACTAGAAAAAGGCTATGATGACAAATATGGAGCAAGACCTCTAAGACGAGTGATACAAAGATATATTGAAGATGAAATATCGGAGCTATACTTGCGTAAAGAGATTCTGGATAAAGATTCAATATCAGCAATCATGCTAAATGCACAGGTAAGTATAGTAAAAAGCCATGAATGAAAAAAAAGCTCGTTTTATTAGCATAGGAATGATAGCTCTAGCTGTACTTGTTGGAATATTTGGATATACACGCCCTGAAAAGCTTCTTAGCAAAGAGGGCGTGTACTACTACATACCTGTAGGAGATTACATCGATTCAAATGGAGATGGAGTAGGAGATATCCAAGGAATAATTGGAAACCTAGACAGCCTTAATGATTCAAATCCAAATACCAGTACGGATCTTGGAGTAAATGGGATAGTAATTAGCCCAGTCTACCTAGCAAAAGGAGCAAATAAAAGCGAGCCTTTAGATTATTATAAAATCGACCCTGAGTACGGGAACCTAATTGACTTAGAAGAGCTTATTTCAGAGGCAAACAAGCGTGGAATGAAGGTCATCATGGAAATGGAATTTAATCATACCAGCATAGACCATGAGTGGTTTAGGCAGGCTTTATCAAGCGCAAAAAGCCCATTTAGAAGCTATTACAATCTGAAAGGCTTAGATTATCAACCTAGAACTGAGTCAAGGCTTGTCAATGAAGAGTCTCTATGGCACAGATTAAACGGAGTAAAATACTTTAGCTACAAAGATTATATGACAGCTGATTTAAATTATGAAAGTGCTGAGCTTAGAAATGATATCAAGGAAATAGCTATATTTTACCTTGAAACTGGACTAAATGGACTTAAGCTGAAAAATGCCAACAATATCTATACCTATTATGAAGAGCCTAATGAAGATTCTAGGCTTGAGAAAAATTTGGACTGGTGGCAGTCCTTTAGATTAGCTTGTAAAGAAGTAGACCCAGATGTTTATTTAATAGCTGATGTAAATGATAGAGCTGCAGTTATAGCGCCATATTTCAAAGAGTTTAACACGGTTATGAATGTTTTTGCAGGTGAAAGAGCTATTCCATATATGATTAAATCTGGCAAAGATATGTCAGCAGATAATGGCATGTTTGCAAAGCAGATGGATAATATAAGCTCATCATATAAAAAATATGGCAAAAATCCTATAGACGGAATTTACTTATCTGATGAGTCAGGAACTATAATGAGCAAGGTAGGAAATCATGCTAAAAAATCAAAGCTGGCAGCGAGCATAATGATGACGCTACCTGGTAATCCATTTATCTACTATGGAGATGAGCTAGGCATGAATGATGAAAAAATCCAAAACCCAGACTCTACTATATACAATCACTACACGGATTTGATAAGGCTAAGACAGCTTCATCCTGCATTAAAAACAGGAAGCCTAATTGAAACCTCAGATGACAATGTACATGTACTTTCGTATATCAGATACGATTCAAAAGAAAAAGAGAATCTTTTAGTGATACATAATCTTTCTGATGATACTCAGTCAGCCTATATAAGAGAGCTTAAATCCTATGATGAAAAGAATATAATTCATTCCACATCAAATCATGATGTCATGGACAAAAATCTCAGCAAGGTTCAGCTGAGCGGATATTCTACATTGGTAATTTCATTAAAGTAGGAGTTAATCTAATTAGAGGGGTAAAGACTGCTCGCGGATAATGGAATCTTGTTGTATTAGCAATAAGCAAAATCAGGTTCTTGAATAAATTGGAAAATTGGTATATAATATTTTCAGATAAAACTAGAGTTACTATAGGTACTCAGGATAAAATTATGAGGTGTTTTATGAGTGTGATTGTTCTTTTATAGTGAATTAAATAAAATCTAACAGGTACGAGGTCATATGAGCATTTGCTATATGTCTATTTGACTTGTTTGGATTTCACTGATAAAAGACGATACTAACTGTATGAACCTTGTAAAGCAAAAGGCTAAATTGCCTTTGATTTTAGCATGGTTATTAACTGCAGCTATTTAGTCTGCAGTTTTTTTGTTTTTGAAATAACCCATAATTTTATTTTTGAGGAGATAAACATGAATAAAGCGATACAAACATTAGAATTTAATAAAATAAAAGAAAGACTAAGTGAATTTTGCCAAAGCTCATTAGGTAAGCAACTAGTAGATAACCTATATCCTGCTGTAAATATAAAAGCAGTAGAAACTAGACTCAAAGAGACAAAAGAAGCAGTGAGGCTTCTAAAGGCTGGAATGATACCACCTCTTGGTGGGCTTAGCAATATATCAATGCTACTTGAAAAAACTGAAAAAGGCATGATATTAGAAGCTAGTGAGCTAACTGCTATCAATGACTTTCTAAGAGCCTGCAGAAACCTAGAGCAATTTATGAATAAGCATAAAGAGCTGATACCCCTCATATCTGAGTATATACTCTCTATGAAAAGCTATAAGGATATAGAAGAGGAAATTTCCTACAGTGTAAGCGGAGCACTAGTTCTTTCTCAGGCATCCAAAAACCTAGGAAGAATAAGAAGACTAAAGGAAAATCAAAAAGAGAAGATTGAAAAGACCCTTCAGGCATTTTTATCATCTAACTCAAACAAATCTCTTATTCAGGAGTTTTTTATAAGCGAAAAAAATGGTCATTACACCATACCTATAAAATCAGCATATAAAAATCATGTAGAGGGGAGCATAATTGAGACCTCATCTACAGGCTCTACAGTGTTTATAGAGCCAAAAGCAATATCAAAGCTCGCAGGAGAGATGCAGATGCTGGAAGCCGAAGAAATGGCAGAACAGTATCAGATACTAGCAGGACTCACTGGACTTATATATGAAAATATAAGCAGTATCAAGCAAAACATGGAGCTCATGGCGACTTATGATTTAATATTTGCAAAAGCTAGATATGCAATCAGCATAAATGCAGCAATGCCTGAAATAAATCTAAAAAGACATATAAGAATAGTAAATGGAAGACATCCTCTGCTAGAGGGAAGAGTGGTGCCGCTTAATATAGAGGTAGGGCCGGATTTTAATACTCTAGTGATAACAGGACCAAATGCAGGAGGAAAGACTGTGACGCTAAAAACAGTGGGCCTTCTTATCCTCATGACTCAGTGCGGACTATTTATACCAGCAGATGAGAGTAGCCAGATACCAGTTTTAGATGATGTGCTAGTAGACATAGGGGACAATCAAAGCATAGAAAATGCCCTTAGTACGTTTTCATCCCATATGCAAAACCTTGGAATCATACTCAAGAAATCATCAAACAACACCTTGGTTCTAATAGACGAAATAGGAACAGGTACAGACCCTGCAGAGGGAGCAGCTATAGCAGCGGCTATACTTGAAGAACTCAGCAGAAAAGGAAGCCTTACCATAGCAACTACTCATTATGGAGAAATAAAAGAATTTGCTGTGAGGCATCCTCTGTTTAGAAATGCATCTGTACTATTTGATAAAGAAACTCTGTCACCTTTGTATGAGCTTATTATGGGTGAAAGTGGAGAGAGCAATGCTTTTTGGATAGTGGAAAAATTTGCATTTCCATCTGGAGTAATTAATAATGCAAAGCGCTACCTTATGACAAATGAAAAAAATAAAGCGGCATCCTATATCACTGAAAAAGACAAGGAAAAACTACAGAGTGAATTTGAAAAAAACAAACAAAGACAGCTTGAAAAGCAAACCCTAAAAGAAGAAAGACTAAGTAGTATAGAAGAAAGAAAAGTAGACTACTCAAAAGGTGATAGAGTAAGACTTCTAGATACAGACGAGATAGGGCTAGTTTATGAAGAGGCAGATAAAAACGACAATGTCACTGTATACCTTTCGAATGAGTATAAAAAAATCCTAAGGAAAAGACTTTCGCTTATGGAAAAAGCCCAAAATCTTTATCCAAGTGACTATGACCTAGACACGCTTTTTACGGACTATTCTGCTAGAAAGCTAGACCACGATATAAAAAGAGGCTCGAAGAGAGCTCTTAAGAAAATCCAAAAGGACATGAGAGGAAAAAATAGGTAAAAAATAAGAAATTAAAGAAAGGATATTAAAGAAACAATATTAAGAAAACGATATTAAACAATAAGCATAAATACTAAAAAATCCTAGATTACTTAAAATGCATACATTGATGTAAGCATTGAGTAATCTAGGATTTCTAAATTTTAAGGGTTATTTGTCAAAAAACATTATTTTCTGACAGGGATTTATTTATGCTTTAAACTTGCCATGATTTATACTTTGAATTTGTAAACTAAAGCTCTTAGCTCTTCAGCCACGCTTGCCAAGCTATCGCCAGCATTTGCTAGCTCTGCTATAGTTGCGGCTTGTTGCTGAGTAGAGGCTGCGACCTCCTGAGTGCCAGCTGCATTTTCTTCGGAAATAGCAGAAAGATTAGAGACCAAATCTATAATAGAGTTTTTGTTATCAGTCATTTGCATAGATGATTCATTTAAGCTATCTATTATAAGCTTTATAGAATCTATAGCTTTTGCTATCATTTCGAACTTATCACCTGTTTGATTTACGCTTTTAGACTGATCATCAAACATTAACTTTACTCCCTGCATAGTAGTAACAGCAGCTTGTGATTTAGAACGTAGCTCTTCTATTACGAGCTTGATATCATTTGTGAAGGAATTTGATTGCTCAGCGAGCTTTCGTATTTCATCAGCTACTACAGCAAAGCCTCTTCCTGCCTCTCCAGCTCTAGCAGCCTCTATAGCCGCGTTTAGAGCTAGAAGATTGGTTTGATCAGCTATGCTTTGAATCATTTCACTTGCTTCTTGGATTTTTTTGGCACTTTCATCATTGCTCATGATGATGCTATATACTGTTTCGGTAGCTTCGTTATTTTGCATGGTCTTGTCAATTAGCTCATGGATTATTACAAAGCCTTCTTCTTTTTGAGTTTCTATGCTTTTAGCTGCATCGTTAAGCTGCATAAGCTTACGACTGTCCTCATCTAAAAGATTTCCTAAATCATCTATATTTTGAGCTGTTATTTCTGTATCTTTAGCTTGATCGCTAGCTCCTCTAGCTATTTCTTCTATAGTATTTGCTATTTCCTCAGAGGTTGTGGCAGCTTGCTGAGTTTTTGCAGTCATATCATCAGAAGCTGAAGCTACGCTTTGGGCAGATTCAGAGGTTTTTCTGATGAATTCAGCCACATTTTCCTGCATTACTATGAGAGCTTTGCACATTTTTCCTAGCTCGTCTCTTCTAGTTGTAAATTTATTAAGCTGATTATTTTCATTTGCACTAAAATCCAGCTCAGCCTGAGTGTCAAGAGCCGTAGTCAAAGCTACTATAGGTTTTGAAATAGAATTACCTATGTAGTAGCTAAGAGCAGCTATTATAAGCAAAATAAGTGCGACGATCATGGCTACAGATTTTATTGTATCCATTTTGCCGTCTTGTGCAATTTTTTCAACATCAGCTATTGTTTTTCCAGTAAAATATATGCCTATTACTTCTTTGTTTTCGCCTAAAATAGGTGAATAATGGGTCATATACTGAACACCTAGAATATCAGCTTCTCCAAAGTAAGATTCGCCCTTTGAAATGGCTTCATATGCTTTGCCATTTGAATCTAGGGTAGTTCCTACAGCGCGCTTTCCAGCCTCATCTTTAACAGTGGTCAAAACTCTTACATATTCATTTCCTTGCTTTTCGAACACTGTAGCAACAATGCTCATGCTATCCGATAATTTATCTATATAATCGTATTGTCCAGCTATAGCTATGCCATTGCTGTCTACGAGATTTCCACTTGAATTGCTTTTTAATTCTCCAAACTGCTCTTTGAGGTATATCTCTAGCATGTTATCTGCGGCAATAAGCTTTTCTTCAAACTGAGAATTTATTATGTCTTCTGTTACCTTGAAGCTACTTAGCAAACTCAAAGTAAGAGTTGATACCAAAGAAACAATTACTAAACCGAGCATTATTGCTATCATTTTATTTTTTATACTTTTCAAATTTTACCCCCACCTATTTATTGTTTTACATAACATTTAGTTAAAAATAATCACAAATTACATTATATAATGAATATATGTATTTACAATACTATAATTTTTATTTTATGATTAGTAACATAAGCTTAACATTAATGTTCTGATTGGAGGATGGATATGTACAAAGGAACTGGAGTCTCTAGAGGGCTTGCTATAGCAAGAGCACTGGTTATATCCAATCAAGAAATATCAGTAAAAACCTACGAGGTAGAAGATGTAAAATCTGAATCGCAAAGAGTGACCTTGGCTTTCCATAAGGCGAAGCTAGAAATAGAAGAGTTTATAAGCACACTTACAAACGAAGAAGAAAAAAACATAATAAACACTCAGCTTATGATGTTAGAAGATCCAGAGCTTTTGAAGGAAATAGATAATTATATTAAAGATAACTCTGTAAATGCAGAATCAGCTATAGACAAAATTTTGGATGCATACATTGCTATGTTTGAGCAGATGCCAGATGAGTACATGAGCCAAAGAGCTGTGGATATAAAGGATATAAAAACTAGGGTTTTGCTTACAATGACTAGGCGAACTAGAATGGATGCTATTGAGCTAGACCACGACTGCATCATAGTGGCAGATGAAATATTACCATCGTATATGACCCAGCTCGATCAGACAAAAGTAGTTGGCTTTATTTCTAGCAAGGGAGGAGTGAATTCGCATAGCTCTATTATAGCTAGAAGCATGCAAAAGCCTATGATAATAGGGCTTAAAGATGTGGTTACCCAGCTAAAAACCGATGATATGCTAGCGATAGACGGATCAAAGGGCATGGTTTATGTAAATCCAGATGAAGCCCTGATAACTGACTTTGAAAAGCAGATGGAAGCGATGAGGCTTCAAAGAGAGCTACTTAGAATGTTACCTGATGTCACAGCAACAAAAGACAGCCATCACATAGGCCTATATGCAAACATAGGAAGCATAGAGGATGCAAAATATGCAGCTGAAAATAAAGCTGAAGGAATAGGGCTTTTTAGAACAGAGTTTATATATCTAAATCAATCAGAACTTCCTAGTGAGCAGTACCAGTATGAAATTTACAAATCTGTTTTAAAACTCATGAAAGGTAAGGAAGTAGTAATAAGAACGGTTGATATCGGAGCTGACAAGCAGCTAGATTACATAGATATCCCAAAAGAAGACAATCCTTTTTTAGGATTAAGAGGCATAAGGCTGTGTCTTGTGAACAAGGAAATGTTCAAAACTCATTTAAGAGCGCTTCTAAGAGCGAGTATGCATGGGGAAATGAAAATTATGTATCCTATGATTTCGTCGTTAGAAGAGCTTCAAACTGCAAATTATATTCTCGAAGAATGCATGCTAGAGCTAGATGAAGAAAACATCCCATATAAGAGAAACATAAAGGTAGGTATGATGGTGGAAGTTCCATCTGCGGCTATAAATTCAGATATACTTGCAAAGCATACGGATTTTTTCAGTATAGGAACAAATGACCTGATTCAGTACACGGTAGCAGTTGACAGAATGAATGAACAGCTTTTGAATCTATATAGCCCTTATGATCCTGCTGTACTTAGACTGATAAAGCTAACAGCTGAAAATGCTCGCAAAAATAATATACCTGTATCTATATGTGGAGAAGCAGCCTCAGAGGAAGCCCTTCTTCCTCTATTTCTTGCTATGGGAATAAATAGCTTAAGTATGAGCGCAGGAGAAATTCTGCCTCTTAGAAAAAAAGTAGGAGAGTTCCAGCTGAAGCTTCTAAAGACCATATCCGAGGAGGTAATGGCGTTAGAAACAGCTGGAGAAATAAAAAATCATTTGAAAAAATACATGAGATAGCTAAGCAAAATTAGCTATCATAATCATATAATTTATACTTCTCGATAAGCTCTATGAGCTTATCGGGATAATTTGGGTCTGTGGAGTAGCCACAAGCATAAAGAGCTTTCGCCGCTTCTTGATAAGTGACGGATTCAACTACAGGTTTATACCTATCAGCAGTTCCAACTAGCAGTCCATGATGAGCCATGGATGCGGCAAGATTATCATAGGCTCTAAAGGCACCTGGTATTTGAACTAATTTTCCATCAATATACTCGTTCGTTTGAAATACAATCCTCTGATCAGTTTCTCTGATGCTTTTTATTCCGAAATAGTTACTGTAGTTCTTTGAAAGAGTAGATTCCCCCCAATTGCTTTCTAGTATTGCTTGAGCTATGGTTATGCTTGGAAATATTCTGTACTTCTGTTGATTTTCCTCAGCATAGGGAAGCATAGCCTCAATAAAATTCTCTTTTCTTATTTCATCGTCGTGGATACGTTTTTTTTCAGGAAGGCTTGCGATTTCTCTTCCTGCAAATATAATTATCATCATTATAGATATGGTAATTAAGCCGGTAGAGGCAAATCTCAAAAAGATATAAAAGTTTTTGGGTAGCTTTTTTTTTCTTCTTTTTCTTTTTTTCATATAGTTATTCTCCAATATATTATTTTTTTATTTGCTAGTATATTTAATGCATAATTTAGTACATCGTTGTTTATTATATCAAGGTCTTTGGACTTGGTAAGTAATATTCACTACGTTAATTAGCAGACTCCTTTCTTTAATTATACAATTTTTGGTTCGAAAATCATAACTGGGATATAAAAATAAAAGGCAACTTTGTCAAATTATATTAGAAATCTAAAAATAAGGAGAAAGGAGAGTATGACTTAGCCGAGAGGTTAATCATAATAGGAAGCTATGGAAAACAGTGAAGCCTTAAAAGTACTTCATCATTTAGAAGACCTTTTAAAACAAGAGGATAATAAGGCTATATACGACCTTATGACTCATGATTTTAAATCTAGAGTAGGCATGGACCATTATTTAAGACTTGAAAAATATAGGCTTAATTTGAGTTTACCACTTTGTCTTGTGCATATATATGAAGCGAGCGATGAAAAAATGATGCTAAGAGTGAAGCAGGAGTCAAAATCTGACCATGAGAGCTTTGCAAATATATTATTTGTGAAGGAAGAGGAAATGTGGAAGCTAAGTGGTGTACTTACTTAAATTCAGCTTCGACAATTCGAAATATTCACAAAAGATTGACTAATTATTCAGAATATCTTTTATATTGGAATATTTTGGGTTACAATTATGGTAACTAGCCGTGATATTCACGGCAATATTTAAATAATAAGGAGGTTAGAAAATGAAGAGTAAGAAGGTTGGTAAGCTTGGAAAAGCTGTAGCACTTATCGTAGCATTACTTATGGTAGTATCTCTTGCAGTTCCTGCATTTGCACAGGATACCAAGGCTGTATCTGGACCAGTTGTGTCTATGACTGAGCCGAAGGAAGTGGTTTTTGAGGCAAGGATGTCAACAGATACAAAGGTTTCAGATTTAAAATGGTATTTTGGTGACAAGGAGCTGTCAGCTTGGAAGAAATGGAGTATGGAAACTGGTGATTTCACAGCAGGACCATTTATTACATTTACTAAAGAGCCAGTTATTGAAAATGGTTTACTTAAGGCAACTATTAGTTTTGACAGATTATTTGACACTACGGATTTAAGCCAAAGAAGACCATATAACATCAGACTTAAATATCCTGAGTTCATAGGAACCTACGAGCTTAAAGCTGTAAATGAAGCAGGACAGCAGCAAGCGAAACTCGATGTTTCCCTAGTTCCTTATGAAAGCTATATGAGCTATGACCAGATGAAAGCGGCTGTAGCGGATATAAAAAATTCTGCTAAAGCAGATAGATTTGTAAATCTAGAGGTTTATGGGACTACTGTTCAGGGAAGACCTATGGATTTAGGTATCATAGCAAAAGATAAAGAAGCTGTAGATAAATATCTTAATGAAACTACACCTATGATGCTTGAAAACCCTGAAAAAATGATAGCTGATATCAAAGCAAATAAAGCTGATTACAAAACCGTTATCTTTATGAACAATATCCACCCAGACGAGCAGCCTGGAGTAGACGCAGTGGTGAAGCTATTTAATGACTATGCTAAGGAAGATTTCATTGATTATGCAACTACTGACGAAAATGGTAAGAAAGTAAATAAGAGAATAAATGTAGATAATTTACTTGAGGATTTTATACTAGTATTTAGCTTTACTCAAAATCCAGATGGTAGAGTAGCAAATACTCGTGCAAATGCTAACAACTTGGATTTAAATAGAGATAATGGCTTCCAAACTCAACCTGAGACTCAGGCTATGGTAGCGCAGATTTCTAAGTACAATCCTCTAATATTCTTAGACTATCACGGATTTGTACAGGAGTTTTTAATTGAGCCTTGTACACCACCTCATGACCCTAACTATGAGACAGATTTACTTTACTCTACTATGCTAGAGCTTGCTAATATCATGGGTAGAGCAGGAGTTGAAAACTCTAAATACGAAGATTATATTATTCCTATGATAGACTATGGAACTGGATGGGATGATGCAACTTCAGCCTATACAGCAACTTACGCTATGCATCATGGAGCTCTAGGACATACTATAGAAGTTCCAGAAATGAATGAAGATTCTTTTAAAGCAGCTATCCATACAGGATATGCAGCGGCAGATTATGCAATCAATAACAAAGACGTGCTTATGCTAAACAAACTAGAATACTATAAGCGTGGAGTAGAAAAACTAGATTCAAGAGAAGCTGATAAAGCAATCGTTAATGCTCAAAACGAAATAAAAGGTCGTCCAAGAGGAAGTAACGAAAGCTTCTTCCCTGATTACTATGTAATTCCTATGGGATTAGATGCTCAGAAAAATGCAGTAGCTGCATTTGATATGATAGCATATCTTGAAAGAAATGGAGTTAAGGTTCATGAGCTAAAATCAGATGCTGGAGCTTACAAAAAAGGCGACATAGTAGTAGATATGGCTCAAGCTAAACGTGGCTATGCAAATCAAGTGCTTTATTCTGGAGTAGACGAGTCAGAATGGGCAGAGATGTATGCAGAAATAGTAACTAATTTTCCTGCGCAAAGAGGCTTTGATGTGATGGAAGTTAGAGATGCAAATTTATTCACAGGAAAACTAGGAGATGTAACTATTAGTAAAGCTCCATCAAGCAGTATTACAGATGCTGATTTCTACTTGATTCACAACAATTCACTGGAAACAGTAAAGGCTGTAAACCATGCAATTGAAATGGGACATAAAGTTGTAAGAGCAGATTTAGGACAGGGCAAAGAAGGCTTTGCAGTTGATAAAGCTTGCCTAGAGATGCTAGTTGACAAGCATGCGCTTAAATTTGAAGCTCTTGATAAAATGCCTGAAGGCAAAGAAATAACTTCAAAAACAGTATATGCACCAGCTATGAGTACAGCTTATTTTGCTCTAGAGGCTATGGGCTTTGATGTAGTAACTGATGCGAATGAGGCTGATGTTTTAGTTACGGATTCAGGCTCATTAGATCCAGAGTTAATCGGAACAAAGCCGATGGTAGCTATCGGTGGCTCTGCTATGGCAGCTATAGGCGAAAGTGGAAAGATAGCAGGTTTAGAAGTTAAAACTACCGATTTCTATCACGAAGGTCTACTAAAATCTACAAATAACGCTTCTAGTATGTATAGCCTAGGCTATTCTTCAGATGATACTATGTATAGCTCTTCTGGAACATGGCTAGAAAAATTACCAGCAGGCTTTACGGCATTATCAACTGTTAAAAATACTGGAGATTACTTTGTAGCAGGTTGGTGGCCAGGACATGAACAAGTTAAAGGCAAGGTTATGTCAACAGTAGGAATGGTAAATGGACAAAAAACAGTTCTATATGCTGGAAACCTAACAAATAGACTTCATACTCAGTATCTATATAGATGGATTAGTAATGCAGTTTATGAACTTCAGTAAGAGCTTATAAGAATCAAAAAATAAAAAGAGACTATTATGAAAAGAAAATTGAATATAATATGTTGGTTTTGTCTATAGCAAAATTAAACATATTATATTCTTCTTTTTAGATTAGTCTCTTTTGTATTTTACAATTAAGTTTATAAACTTAATTTATTAAGCTTTAATGTAATTTAAGCAAATAAATTTATAAAATAAACTCAATTAACACAAAATTGGAAATATTTGCAAAAGTTAAAATATATTAATTTATGCAAAAAAAGTTTTATAGACCAGTTAAGAGAGGTATAATTAATATGTAGCTTTAATGACTACTGATGTGGTTAGTGTTTTGTTATGGGTAATTATTATGAGGTGAGCTTTTAATTATGTTTATTTAAAATGCCTATGAGTGGTCTTATTGCTATATGTGTGAAATCGTTTCTATTTTAAAGGAGGTAAGACTTATGGAACAAAATAAGAAGAAATTTTCTATGCCTTCAGCCTACACTATTTTATTTGCAATTATTGTAGTTGTAGCTATCTTAACATGGATAGTGCCGGCTGGACAGTACGAGATGACAGAGCTAAACGGCAAAGAAGTACCAGTACCAGGAACATATCAGCAGGTTGAAAGAACACCTCAAGGTATATTTGACATAATAACATCTCCAGCAAAAGGTTATCAGGATGCTGTTGACGTTGCATTATTTATTCTAATCATAGGAGGATTCCTAGGAGTAGTAATGAAAACTGGAGCTATCGATGCAGGAATTGCTCAGGTTACAAACAAGCTAAAAGGTAAAGAGAAAATCATGATTCCTATATTGATGGTCCTCTTTGGAGTAGGCGGTACTTCCTATGGTATGGCAGAGGAAACCATAGCCTTTTATCCGCTACTGATACCAGTGTTTGTAGCGGCAGGTTATGATACAGTGACAGCAGTTGCTGTAATACTTCTTGGAGCAGGTGTTGGAGTTTTAGGCTCTACAGTAAACCCTTTTGCTACAGGTATAGCATCTGGATTTGCAGGAGTTTCTCTAGGACAGGGTATAGTGCTTAGATTATTAATTCTAGTAGTAGGAGAAATAGCGGCTATACTTTATGTCATGAGATATGCAGAAAAAGTAAGAAAAGATCCAACTAAATCTATAACTTATGCTACTAGAGAAGAGGATATAAAACATTTTGGAGCTCAGCAAGAAGGAACGTCTTTCCCAGAGCTTACAGGAAAGCGTAAACTGATTCTTGGATTATTCGCTCTTACTTTTGCAATTATGATTTACGGAGTTATTCCTTTTGAAGATATGGGAATCACAGCTATTCCTACTCTTTGGTGGTGGTTTACAGAGCTAGCTTCATTATTCTTAATTATGTCTATAATTATAGGGCTAGTAGCTGGACTAAGCGAAAAGGAATTGATTGGGGCTTTTGTAGATGGCTCTAGGGATTTACTAGGAGTTGCTCTTATAGTTGGTCTATCAAGAGGTATCACAGTAGTTATGAACGCAGGTAATATGACTGCTACAGTGCTTAATTTAGGTGAAAGAACTCTTGCTAGCACAGGAAGCGTAGCCTTTACTATATTGACCTATTTATTCTATATTCCTATGTCATTCCTTATTCCATCGACTTCAGGACTTGCTACACTTTCTATGCCTATCATGGCTCCTTTAGGAGATTTTGCAGGAGTAGCAAGAGATGTAGTAATCACAGCTTATCAGTCAGCATCTGGTATAGTAAACCTCATTACTCCTACTAGTGCTGTTGTTATGGGTGGTCTTGCTATAGGAAGAGTGCCATATGATAAGTGGCTGAAATTCGTAGGAAAATTCATGGTTATAATCTTCCTTATAACTGTGGCTGCACTTGCTATAGGAGCGCTTGGAATATTGTAGTTATAAAAAACCATTATGATATTAACTTAAATATATGTGGCTATGCGCAGTATGGTCAAACTAAATAAAAAGGGTGTATAATTAAAAGCAGCAGGGATAGCCTTGCTGCTTTTTTAAAGGAGGGAAACGTTATGAATAGTGCATATTGCATGGTGCTAGTGATAAATGATATAGCAAAATATGAAACGATATTAAAAAAACTGTTTGATATGGGTATAGGTGCGACCTCAGTAGACAGCATGGGAATGGGAAAATTTCTCTTAGAGTCAGATATTAAGATTCCATTCTTTGGGACCATCCAGCAGATGGTAGAGGGCAACAGACCATACAACAAAACAGTTTTTAGCGTGATAAGAACAAAGTCTGTGCTAGATGAAGCAGTTGCCATGATAAAAACTGAGCTTCATTTAGAAAGTGAAACAGGCAAAGGCTTTATGTTTGTACTTCCAGTGCTAGATTATCATGGCTTTGAAGAAGAAGGCTCTCTAGTTGAAGATTAATCCCTATATTCTATAGTAAACTCAGTATTTTTTAATTCAAATGAATCAGCCATTGATTTTGAAAGAATTATTTTCTTATCCTTGGTTATAACTATAGCATCTGAATCAGGCAGAGAGTCGATAAGCTCAAAGCCTTTTTCTGTTCCTAAAGCAAAAACAGAAGTCGATAAAGCATCTGCCATCATGGAGTTTTTAGAAATTATTGTAACAGCGGCTATTTCATTTTCCACAGGGTAGCCGTCAGTAGTTGATAGAATATGGTGGTATTTTTTACCATCTTGCTCGAAATATCTCTCATAGGTTCCAGAAGTAACCATAGAAAAATCAGTATCTCTGTAGATACCTAAATAATCTCCGTGCTCAGAGTAAGGGTTTTGAATACCTATACTAAATGGACTGCCGTTTTTATCTCCTCTAGCATAGATATTGCCGCCTAGATTGATAATTGCAGATTTCACCTCGTATTTTGCCAAGATACTATTTATTTCATCAGTTACATAGCCCTTTGCTATAGCGCCTACATCAAGAGCCATACCTTTTTCTGTCAGGTATACAGTTTTTGCATTTTTATCCAAAACCACCTTTTCGTATCCTACAAGTGAAAGGGCTTTTTTTAATTCATCTTCAGTTGGAACCTTTGCAGCTTCAGTTCCTATACCCCAGAGATTAGCAAGTGGACCTACAGTGATGTCAAAGCTTCCATCAGCTAGCTCGCTATACTTGATACCCTCTGATATAACTAAAAAAGTTTCATCTGATACGGAAACAGGAGAAATCCCAGCATTTTGATTTATTTTAGAAACCTCACTGCTTGAAGTTTTTGAAGTAAGAACATTTTCAAGGCTCTGAACTTTCATTGTAATGTCTTCGTTTATCTTCTCTATATCCTTTCCTTCATCCAAAATCTTTACATCCAATACAGAATTCAAAAAGAAATTGGGACCAGTAGATATGAGCTTTTGCTCTGGTTTCATTTGGCATCCTGTTGTTAATATAGAAAAAACAAATAATAATACAAATAAAAATAATCTTTTTTTCATTGAATCTACCTCGTTTTTTTAGTGATAGAATTATTATACCAAAAAATAATAATATAAAATTTTTATTTAATTCTTTATTCTTTGACAATTTTATAATATAATAAAGACATAAAAACTAGAATATAGGGCTTTAGCCTTATATACATAATAAGAGCAGATGAACTATAGCTAGATATGGACGCCTTACGCTATAGGGATGCAGTGGCGTAACCGGCTGAATTATAAATCAGTACGGTTTTTTTTATGCCTAATTAATAAGTTTTATTAAAATCTTTATAATTAAACACTAAAAAACTATAAATTAATTCTTGTTAATTAACTGATTTAAAATCAGCAGGGAGGACAATATGCCAAATAAAAAAATGAGACTAGGAGATATTTTAATCGAAGCTGGGATTTTAACTATAGACCAGCTAGAAGATGCTCTTGTACTTCAAAAACAAAAAAATAAAAAGCTCGGAGAGCTTTTAATAGATGAAAAAATTCTAACAGAAGAGCAGATTCTAGGAGTACTTGAATATCAGCTAGGAATTCCTTATGTGGATTTAAATAAATATTACATAGATCCAAAAGCACCAAAGATAATATCAGAATCACTAGCAAAAAAACACAACCTCATACCTATAGGGATGAATAGAGGAAAGCTTATGCTAGCCATGTCAGATCCACTCGACATGATAGCTACGGATGACATTCGTATTACTACGGGGCTTGAGTTAGATTTAGTAATCAGTTCCAAAAATGACATCAAAAAAGCAATAAATATATACTATGACTCTACAGAGCTAGCAGAAAAAGCAGTAGAAGAGTTCAAATCTCAGTCAGATGTTCAAGAAATAGATGACGATATAGAAGATGAAGATATAATAAATGCACCTATGGTTAGACTCGTAAACACAATAATAAGCCAAGCAGTGCGCTCAAAAGCTAGTGATATACATATAGAGCCGTTTGAAAAAAACGTAAGAATCAGATACAGAGTAGATGGAGAACTAAAAGAAGTAATGTCACCGGCAAAATCTACACACTCTGCTCTAGTTACTAGAATAAAAATCATGGGAAAAATGGACATCTCAGAAAAGCGTATCCCACAGGACGGTAGGGTAGAGACCATAATCGAAAACCATGCAATAGATATGAGAATATCTGTACTGCCTACAGTTTATGGAGAAAAAATAGTAATAAGGCTACTAGATAGAAATGCAATAATAGTTGGAAAAGAGGAGCTAGGATTTACAGCTCATAACCTAGAGCTTTTTGACAAGATAATCAAAGCTCCAGAAGGAATAATATTACTTACAGGGCCTACAGGAAGCGGTAAAACCACTACACTGTATACCATATTAAAAGAACTAAACCAAATTAACAAAAACATAATCACAGTGGAAGACCCAGTAGAATATAGACTTCATGGAGTCAATCAAGTACAGGTCAACACCAAGGCAGGACTTACTTTTGCATCAGGTCTTAGATCTATATTAAGACAGGATCCAGATATAGTAATGGTAGGAGAGATAAGAGATGCTGAGACTGCGCAAATAGCGACTAGAGCAGCGATAACAGGTCACCTTGTGCTCTCAACTCTGCATACCAATGACACAGCTAGCTCTATATCAAGACTGATAGACATGGGGATAGAAACCTACATGGTATCCTCATCAGTTATGGGAATCATAGCTCAAAGACTAGTAAAAAAAATCTGTACCAAATGTAAGGAATCATATGAGGCAACAGATGAAGAACTTCATTTTCTAGGAATAAATGAAAAAGTAACTCTTCATAAAGGAAAGGGATGTAATGCCTGCTCAGGCACTGGATACTCTGGAAGAACTGCCATTCATGAAGTGCTAGTAATGGATAGAGAAATAAGAAATCTAATCAATGAAAAGAAAAGTATAGATGAAATTAAAGATAAAGCTAGAAGCAAGGGACTAAAGACACTGAATGAATCTTGCAAAGAGCTAGTGCTTTCTGGAATCACCACTATGGAGCAGCTAATAAAAATTACCTATAGTGTCGATATATAAAAAACAAAAGTTTATAAGAGAAGAACGTTTGACTTAATTTAAATTAAAAAATATGGGTATAAATATTTATATAATAAAACTTAATTCCTAATATATATTGATTTTAAAGTGAAATGGGGGATGGATGTGAATGTTTTAGAGTTACTAGATAAAGCCATAAGCGAAAATGCTTCTGATATTCACATTACAGTAGGACTACCTCCTATAATGAGGGTGAACGGAGCACTTATCAAGATGCAAGAAACTCCATGCACCCCTAGAGATAGCCTAAACATAGTAAATCAAATGCTAAAAAGCAAGCAAAGAGACGAGCTTGAAGAAAAAGGAGAGATAGATTTTTCCTACTCTGAGCAAAGTATAGGAAGGTTTAGAGCTAATATTTACAAACAAAGAGGAAGCTATGGTGTAGCACTTAGAGTAGTACCTATGTATGTGCCTACTATAGAGGGATTAAATCTTCCACCAATACTAAAGGATTTATCTATGAAGCAAAGAGGATTAATACTAGTTACTGGACCTACAGGAAGTGGTAAATCAACTACACTAGCAGCAATGATAAATCATATGAATAACAATAGAGGCTCTCATGTCATAACGATAGAGGATCCTATTGAGTATCTTCATAGACATAATAAGTGCATGATAAATCAAAGAGAAATAGGGAATGACACA
Source organism: Acetoanaerobium sticklandii (assembly GCF_000196455.1). NCBI lineage: Bacteria > Bacillati > Bacillota > Clostridia > Peptostreptococcales > Filifactoraceae > Acetoanaerobium > Acetoanaerobium sticklandii. The sequence goes on from NC_014614.1 coordinate 220,645, forward strand.
AAAACATTTTCAAATGCACTAAGAGCCGCTCTAAGGCAAGATCCAGATGTAATACTAGTAGGCGAGATGAGAGACCTAGAAACCATATCTACAGCTATAACAGCTGCAGAAACAGGTCACTTAGTACTATCAACTCTACATACAGTAGGAGCAACAAAAACCACTGACCGTATCATAGACGTATTTCCGCCATATCAGCAGCAACAGATACGCACTCAGCTAGCATCAGTACTAGAGGGAATCATATCTCAGCAGATTATACCTAGAGCTGATGGAAACGGAAGAGTAGCGGCATTTGAACTACTAATAGCTACACCAGCTGTTAGAAACTTAATCAGAGAGGGCAAAACTCATCAACTGATGACCTCGCTAGAAACTGGTTCGAAATTTGGTATGAACACCATGGATTCAGCTCTTATCAAGCTGTATAAAGATGGTGTAATAGACAATGAAAACCTTAGAAAATATGCAGTTGATATAGATATGATAAACAAGCAGATAGGCTACTACTAAGGGGGGATAAAATTGGCGACTAGTTTTAAATACAAAGCAGTAGATGCTTCGGGTAGAGTAGTGGAATATACTCATCAAGCAAATACAAAAGAAGAAGTTCTTAAGATGATAAGAGAAAAAGGCTTCACTCCTATAAGAATTCAGGCAGAAGAGCAAAAATCAAAGGATGTAGGAGATATGAGTCTGTTTCAAAGTAGAGTAAAAATAAAAGACATTTCAGTATTTTGTAAACAGCTATACACTATGCTAAACGCGGGTATGCCACTTTCAAACGCACTAGATGTGCTAGGTGACCAGACTGAAAACAAAGTACTTAGAAGAACAGTAAAAGAAGTATATTCAGAAGTGCAAACTGGACTTATCCTATCACAAGCTATGAAAAAGCATAAGAAAGTATTCCCAAATCTTTTAATAACCATGGTAGAAGCTGGAGAGATGACAGGAAACCTAGACAACGTGCTCGCCAAAATGTCAGAGCATTATGAAAAAGAGAATAAAATAAATTCAAAAATAAAAGGAGCTATGGTATATCCAGCTATCCTAAGCGTGGCAGCTGTCGGAGTAGTAATCTTTCTACTCACTTTCATAATGCCAACATTTACAGAGATGTTTACATCGTCTGGAGTAGAGCTACCAGGGCCAACTAAGCTACTTATGAGCATAAGTGACGCACTTAAAAATTACTGGTATATATTCATAGCTGTAATAGGTACAATAATAGTTCTGTTTAGGGGATATATAAAGACTTCCGCAGGGAAAAGACAATATGACACACTAAAACTTAGGATTCCTGTAATAGGCACCTCAGTTACAAAAATAGCTACATCTAGATTTACTAGAACTCTATCTACACTTATGGCAAGTGGTATTCCTATAGTGCCAGCTATGGAAGCCGCAGCAAATGTAACAAACAATCAAGTGGTAATAGATGGAATGAACAAAGTAATAGAGGATGTAAAAAAGGGACTGAGCATAAGCTTTTTGTTAAAAAGCATGCACTTCTTTCCTCCTATGGTTATATCTATGGTAGGAATAGGAGAAGAATCAGGCTCCCTAGAAGAAATGCTCTCAAAAACTGCTGACTACTATGATGAAGAGCTAGATGCTTCTATTCAGAAAATGCTTTCGTTACTAGAACCTATGCTCATACTTTTTATGGGTGTTATAGTTGGTTTTATCGTTATTTCTATGATGCTGCCGATTTTTGATTTATCATCTACGGTGCAGTAATAAAAGAAATAGCGTTAAAATATATTGCAATATTATACTTATATTTTAAAGGAGGAAGATTTGTATGATGGAAAAAATGAGAAACAAAAAGAAGAAAGGTTTTACTCTTATTGAACTTATTGTAGTAATTGTAATTTTGGGGATTTTGGCTGCGATAGCGATTCCTAGATTAGGAGGGTTTACAGACACTGCAAATAAAGCAACTGCTGAAGCAGAAGCTAGAACTGTTATAACTGCATTATCTACAATTTATGCAGAAGATCCAACTACTACTACTGATACAGCAATTGAAGGGTATACAGAGGCAACAACAGCAGTTACAGATTTAACAGGAAAACTAAATGGAACATTTACTGTTACAGATAGCACTAATGGATCCATTGACATGACATATGTTTTCAAAGGATGGACTGTAACCATCACTGATAGTGCTATTGTATCCACCTCAAAATAAAGTATACTTAGCACGGACTTTAAGTCATTGGAGTACTAAGGCTATTTTCTTTCCTCATGTAACTTGGAAAGTATTGAGTGTAAGATAGTGCGTCAAGATAAGGACTAATCAAATAGTGGGTGGGATTCTAAATCATAAGCGTCTTGCACTAATTTATCAAAGACTAATTTCTTGAATTTTCTAGAGCAGAGATTTTCCTCTCTGCTCTAGGAATATAAAGTTTGTATTTATATATTTTTTATTAATTATTCCTCTGAAATATACTCTATAACAGAAAGTTATTGATTGATGAAAAATATATATGGACAAATTCATTTATAAATATTAAGGAGTGTTAGCAATGAAAAATAGAAAAGGAGTTAGCTTAATTTGGGTTATCATAGCATTAGTCTTTGTAAGCATAATGACTATGTCTATCTCAACGATAGCTCAATCAAATATACTTCAAGCAAAAAGACAAGATGATACACTTCAAGCATATTATATAGCGAGATCTGGAGCAGAGCTAACTTATGAAGCATTGATTACATCTAGCCCTAGTTTGCTTATTCCATTTACTTCCTCGAGTAATTCTGGAAACACACATACACTTACACAGAACAATATAGTAATAGGAGAAGGAAATGCAGATATTAAAGTAACCTCATATAACATAGACACTGTTAAGAGAATAAAAATAGAATCGACAGGTAAATTAAACAACGTAACAAAGACAATTTATTTAGAATTTGACGCTAGTACATATGGAGATATAAGGTGGATATATTGATTCCATATGTAAATATAGAAATCTTAAAGTAAAGGAGGGCTAACCATGAAAAAATCAAATAAAGGTGTGACCTTATTAGAATTAGTTATAGTATTGGCATTACTTACCTTTGGTATTGGGATAGCAGTGAATATGATACTTTTTTCTAGAAATGCTCAAGCTAAGACCCTAGAAGAATTTGATTTTCAATCCGAAATGAGACAAAGTTCTCAAGTTGTTAATAATGAAATAAGAAATAGCACTGTTGTCTTTGCTGTGCCACAAGACACGTTTAATAATAAAAAAGCAATGTGGAACTATCTAGGGTTGGAAGATTCTAAAACTCTAGTTCAATATACTTGGAATGAAGCTGATAGTAGACATGACAGAATAGAACTATATAAATCAGACCAAGACATTTCTCTTAACCTTATGTTTAAACAACTTACTCCTAATTCAAAGTTGATTGAATTCACTTTACAAGGCTATATAGATGGGAAAACAGATCCTAAAATGACAATTAAATCTGAGATAGAGGCATTTAACTCTGTAGTGGTTGAAGATGGCGGAAGTCCATCATATCCAGCAACAGCGCTAGCATACAGAACAGATGACACTCCAGGGCCTCAGACTAAAGCTGGAAAAAAAGTGGTAGCAGCAATTACTTTGGTATTAGATGAATCTGGAAGTATGGCTAACAACATGTCAGGGGGAAGGGTTACTTCTAGTAATCCAAGCAGAATATCTATATTAAGAAATAGAGCTAAAGCATTGATTGATCAATTTTCTGGGTTAGGGAATATTTATGTAGGTATAATACCATATTCTGATGATGCTTATATTTCTGGAACGAAAAGTTTTGTCCTTGCAAATGGAACTAATGTAAATACCATAAAAAATAAAATTGACTCATTGACAGCACAAGGGATGACTAATACAGGAGATGCTATGAGAGTATCTTATTATGCAACAAAACAATTTAAAGATAGTCCAAATTCAATTGATAATACGTTGCCAACAGACACGAAAGTTATACCATACATGATTTTACTATCAGATGGAGATCCAACAGTTTTTAGTGCTACAACGAGAGAATGGGTTGGATGGTGGATATTTGGTCATTATGAATATAGTGGATATAAACAAGATTCTGGATATGTTATTTCTGATAGAATATCAGATGACAGTGAATCCAAAAATACAAGTCAATGGAGTTCTATGGGATATTCTGAATATATTGGTCAGAACTTAGTTGTAGGAGGAGATTTAGAAATAAAGTCTCATGTTATTGGTTTTTCAAATGATGCTACTAATGCTCAAACCATTGCAAATTATATTAATGCAGAATATCACAGTGCGAATAGTGATGTAGAATTAGAAGCAGTATTTGATGAAATAGGTGGGACTATATTGAAAGAAATGTGGCATATTTATGGACCATATGTAGACGATGAAAGTGATGATTAATAATTTGATGGAAAGGAGAGATCATATGAGAAGAGGTATGACATTAATAGAAATTATTATTTCTATTGCTCTAATAGGGATTATTGCATTCGGAATATTACCTGCTATTTCAGCTCAGTATAGTATGGTGCATAAGACTAAAAATATAACAGTTGACTCATTTGACTCTCAGAGTAAAGTTGAAAATGAAGTAGTAAGCAAAAGGACTGAACTAAGAGATAAAACAAAAACAATAAATGATTTTTCTCCAATTCAGAATTTTAATATATTGGGAGTTAATGTAAACGCATATGATTTAAAAGTTACATCTTCTAAGTTTGGGAATAGAACTATAGATATTTTTTTATCAAAGCAATTAGCAGAAAGAGAACAATTTAGTTCATTGACAGCTAATAATGTAAGGATTGAAGTTGTTGGAGGCACAAGCAATGATTTTGCAAATTTAGCGTCTGGAACACCGAGCTTAGAAGGAAAGGTAGATGCAATTACTGATTCTACTTGGTATACAAACGTATATAAATGGTATGTTTCTGATCCGGGAATTAGTAATCCTTTATTTCCTGATGACTATAAGCAAATAAGTCAGTACGTAATACCTCCAAATCAAATTAAAATAACTGACCTTAATCCATATGCAAATAGATTCCTTAGATTCTCGGTTACTCCAGTAGATAAACATGGAGTTAGAGGAAGTGAAGTATTTAGTGATAATACTGTTTTAGTCGTAGGAGTTGAGTGGAGGGCAGGAACTAATGCATGGGCAGATAAGAATCTAGATACAAAATTTGATGATTCCCAAGGTGATGCAAGGATAAAAACTGAATATCTGTTTAGTTTATTTGATACACAAAATCCTTTAAAAGATTTTATAAATCCTGAAACAAGTGTAGATATAAAAAATAGTGCTCTGTTTATTCCAAGAAGAATAGATGCAGGCACGCAAGTAGTATCAGATATAAATTTAGTGGGTATCAGTTTTATTGATTGGAAGGTAGATGATTCTATATTCCTTTCAACCAATATTTATTCAACTGGGGAGTCCGATATTAATTTATTAACTAGAAATGGAAGTATAGTATTACACAGATATATTCAGTTTGATTCAAATGGTCAAGTTGTACTAGGCTCAAATGGTAATCCTATAGATATTAATGATGGAAGTAAAATAAATACGCAGGGAGATGTTTATCTTACTAGTGAAGGAGCGGGCAATATAATTTTACAACCATACAGTGGAATAAACTTAGGAGATAATATATTTATCAAAGCAAATGGTATAGTGATGCTAGATAACAATGCTTTTATGAAGGCAAAGACTTCTATAACTATTGATACTACAAAAAAACTAGGCATTTTAAGTAATAGAAATATTCGGATGAATAATGCCTTTATTCAACTTGAGGACAATCTAACAAGTGGCAAAAGAGTAGATTTATTATCGAATAATATAGTATTCTTAAAAGACACATTGCTAGATGGTAAGAATCCTAGTAGCATATTAAATATTTCATCTAAAGAAGGAAATATATTCGATAACTCCATAATTAAGAACTTGATTACTTTTATAAAGGGCCCAAGCTTAATGAAAGGTGGAAGTTGGGATAGTCTTTCTTCGATCAAAGTAGATGATGGTTCAATATTGAAATTTGAAAAAATGGATGACGGTACTAAAGTTAACAATGTTGGAAGTCTAAATCTTGGTAATACTGGCTCAATTCAATTTGCAAATAGTATGATTGAAGATTTAGAAAATCCACTAGAGTTGACACTTACTGATATCGGAATAAATCAGATGAATATAACTTCTAATTATGGTAGAAATATTGGTTATGCGGATGCAAGCACTAGTAGCTTTGTAAATGGAGTATTCCAAAATATTGGAAGTGGGAATACTAATTTAGAATATAAAATTGATATAACTGATGTTAGTAATGTGAAGGATATTCAAGTATCATTTGACGGAAGTCAAACACTTACTGTTACAGGAACTTTAAATAATCCTACAATTCCTGTTTCAGCTACTTTAACAGTAAGGGATAAATATATAAAGGATAAAAATAATATGCCAGTTGAAATCGCCATTCCTAAACCAATAACAATAACAAATTAGAAGTGGAGATTTAAAATATGGAAACTAATCTAGCAAAGGGGGAGGGCTTATTTGAAGCAAAACAAGAGTAAGCTAGGCTTATCATCCAAGAAAAAAGATGTAAAATGCCTGTCCATTGATATAGGAAGCAGCTATATAAAGTTTGCTGTAGGACAAAAAATGGGCAGGCGCCTTAAGGTTGAAAAGACATTTAAAGCGAGACTGCCAGCTGGTGTATATGAAAATGGACATATGCACAATATCCAAGAAATGAAATCCATAATTCAAGGAGCATTAAATGCAAATGCTGTAAAGCTAAAAGACGTTATTTGCACCCTTGAATCCACAGATGCAATCAAAAGAGAGCTAGTAGTTCCTGCTGTTGCACCTGAAGACTTATCAGAGATGGTAAGCTATGAAATCGGTCAGTACCTGCCTATTGATATCAATAGTTATGTACTGCAGTACAAAATTGTGAGAGAGTTTGAGGAGGAAAATGTAAAAAAATATGAACTCCTTGTAGCTGCCCTTCCAAAAGAAATAGTTCACAACATCTACTCTATGCTTATCGAGATGGGATTAGATCCATATGCACTTGATATTCATTCAAATGCAGTTGACAAGATAGCAGCTGAGTATGAACTGTTTAACGAAGCTAGTATCAAAGAAAATACAGCAGCATTTTTGGATTTAGGTCATGAGAATATCAACGTAATTATAGTTGAAAAAGGTCAATATAAGTTTAATAGACTTATAAAAAATGGAACTAGAGATTTTGAAAAGCTTACTACTGAGTTTGAGTTCAAAAGTATCGATGAGATTTCTCAACATCTTGATGTAGTAGACAGATGGATAGAGGAAATCGACAAGGTATTTAAGTACTATACTAGTAGAAGCGTAGATAATACTATAGATAAGATTTTTATCTATGGAGGTATTTCTGTGATGGAGGGCTTGGATACATATATCCATGAAAGAGTAAATATCCCTGTAGAGCTAATCAAATCCATAGATAACGTAGAGATAGTAGCTGGCAATGAATATACTTTGGCACAGAGCTTAAATGCTATCAGTGCGATTATCAGGCTGTAGGGGGTGGACATAATATGAGAGATTTTAACTTTTTTGCACCCTATGAGCAGGAGCCTAAGAAAAAAGCTTCAGGTAGTAATGTCCTTATGATAGTGGCAGCTGGATTACTTGCTTTATGCTTGGCTTTAGTGATATTTAATACTATGACTCTTATGTCTCTTGAAAAGTCTATTACCAATCTAGATTCGAATATGAATGAGCCAGATTTTAAAGCAAAGGTTGCAAATGTTCAGGCAAAGCAAGCTGAGCTTAATTCTTTAAAAACTGACCAAGTTTTCTTTGAAGCTCTAGATATAGTTATGGATAAGCAAAACAAGGTAAATGAAGCGGCAGTTAGACTTATAGCTGAGCAGGTACCTGATAATCTTCACCTTACAGATTTATCTATAGTTGAAGACAAGATAGACATTAAAGGCAAGTCGTACAACAAAGTTGCTGTAGCACAGTTTCAGCACAATCTAAGACAGACAGAAGAATTTGATAACCTTTTCGTATCTGAAATGGTTAAAGAAGAAGCATACTATAATTTTAGCATCATGCTTAAGGCAAAGGGGGATGAGACTGATGAAAATTAGTAACAGAGAGAAAAATCTCTTACTTCTCCTTTTTATAGCTGTAGGTGGATATTTGTTCTTTACCTTTGTGTATACGCCTCAGACTGAAAAGCTAGAAACCCTAAAGCAAGAAGAGCAAGCTAAACAAAACGAGTATGCTCAGATGCAAGCACTTATAAGCTCTGAAGGTAATGTAGATTTAGAAATAGAAACTATTAAGAACCAGCTTCTTCCTGTAGCTAGAACTTATTTTGGGGATATAGACCAGGAAGAAACTATAGTTATTTTAGATGACTTTGCTCAAAAAGCTGATTTGGATATCAAAGGTATCAGATTTTCTGAGCCTGTAAAAACTAGTCTAACTGAGCTGAAAGCAAATGAAGCTTCAGCTTCTGGAGAGGCCCAGCCTCCGGCACCAGCACCAGCAGAAAATACTGCTCCTCCTGAAGGGACTCAGGCTCAAGTAGCTGCTCCACCAGCTGTATCTGATAATTTTACTACTAGACCTGTAGAGGTAGAGTTTGAAGGCAATTACAACAAGCTTATGGATTATTTAGTTGAGGTAGGAAGCTATTATAAACGTATTTCTTCATATTCTATGCAACTAAAATCCGATTTAGATAAACCGCTTTCAGGCACTATATTTATGAATTTTCACTGCGTGGACAGTGTTGATAAATATGTTCCTCAGGATCCTAGTATTTTGGAATATAACTTTATTCCTCGCTCATCAAAGGACAATCCTTTTGAAGCATATTCATGGTCATACAAGATTACTACAATTCCTGGCGTTATTACATCTCCAGTTAGTCAGCAAGGGATAATAGTAGGACCTAGTGAACTAGGCATGTATTATCTTCCTGAGCAAACAAAGGAAGATCCTATAAGTATGGAAAAGACAATGGAATTAGGAGCACAGAATCCTCTTCCGTTAGCCCTTAATATATTTGATGAAAAGCTACTTTATAGCTTTGAAGATAGGATTCTAAAGACATTTGCCTTAGATAAAGGAAACACTATTTCGGGCAAGCTAGAGAAGGATTTAGAGTCTGAAGAAAATCTTTATAGCATTACTTACACCTTTGATGGTGAAGAAGCTGAAACAGAAGTATATCTTGATTTACAAAGCAAAAAACTAACCATTGATAAGCACCCTCAGTACCTTTCTTTATTTGTAAATGCTGATAAAAAGCTAGATAATATACTCGGACTTATTGTTACTGACGCCAAAGGTATGGACTACAGAGTATTTTTAGCTAACAAAATCGACTGGACAAATAAAAAAGAGCTAAGAGGAGTACTACCAGAAAGTATAGCTTATCCACTTACAGTTAAAAATGTATTTGTAAGAGATAATTCTGATACTAGTACAAAAAATGCAAAGCTATCTTTTGATGAATTAAAAGTAGCATATATGAAGTAGATATACAAAAAGACGATGCAGACGCATCGTCTTTTTTGATATGTTTATATAATTCACAATTAAATTCCATGATTTATATTTGAATCGAGATATAAAGAGTGCAGTCTGCACTTTTTTTATTTTTTGATTTATATGTAAGTCAAAAATGACTTAAATTTATACTTTTTCTATTTTTCTAGAAGATTTAGAAGTATGAAAATGCTGATAAAAAGCTTGGAATATCAATGAAAATGCTGAAAAATAATTTTAATTTAAGATTTGGCATGAGACTTGCTGTATAGAATTGCATTGGTTAAGAAATTAACATCAAAAAAATATTTTTAAGACATAAGAGGATTTACAGCTAAAGAATTGATAATAATTTATGATTTAAGGCTTATGGAAATTCAATAAGTTAAATGGAGGTGTATGAAATGAAAAAAGTTGATTTTAAAGATGGTATGCCTTACAAAGCACCGCTTCATTTTGATTGTGCGACTCTTAAGCTTCAAGGACTAGAAGAAACTGGAGCATCTAAGTTTTGGATGGGAGTTACTCACTTTCTGCCAGGTGGAGGAGCAGAGTATGCATATGAAGATTCTCCTACTGAAAAAGTATACATAGTTTTGGAAGGAGAGGTGCTAGTTAAGTCAAAAACTGAGGAATTTTTACTTAAAAAGATGGACTCTATATTTATAGGACCTAATGAAGGTAGAGAAATAATTAATAAAACTAATATGCCAGCCACTATGCTTGTGGTTGTCAATTATCCAGAAGCATAAGGAGGAAAGTATATGAAGGAAATGAGTAATCAAGAGATGAAGAATATGTTTAGTCTCGAAGGAAAGGTAGCAGTAGTAACTGGTGGAGCAGGTTCACTAGGAGAAGGTGTAGCTACAGGCTTAGCTCTTCATGGTGCAGATGTAGTAGTTACAGGAAGAACAATAGAAACTCTTCAAAGTACAGTAAAAAAAGTTGAAGAACTAGGTAAAAGAGCACTTGCTATAGCTTGTGATGTTACAAATGAAGACCAAGTAAAGGCTATGGCAAAGCAAGCTGTGGATGCATTTGGCAAAATAGATATTTTAGTAACTGTTGCAGGCATAGCAAAGAGATTTCCGGCTGAAGAATTTCCAGTAGAAGCTTTTGAGCAGGTGATGGATATTAACGTTACTGGGACTTTTATTCCTTGTAAGGTTATAGGAAATGTGATGAAAGAGCAAGGCCATGGAAAGATAATTACCGTATCTTCGGTAAGGGCTTTTGCAGGGCATCCTGGAGGATATGCTGCTTATGGAACCAGCAAGGGTGCAGTAGCACTACTTACAAAGCAACTTGCTACAGAGTGGGCTAAATACAATATTAATGTAAATTCAGTAGCTCCTACTATTTTCTGGACACCACTTACTCAAGAGGTATTAGAAGATGAAAAGCTTAAGAAAATATTTTTAGATAGAATTCCTATGGGAAGAGCAGCGCTAGTTCAAGACATGGTAGGAACTACTGTATATCTTTCATCTGCAGCATCAGACTTTATAACTGGTCAGATAATTTATGTAGATGGTGGCTGTACAGCAGGCTAAATCCTAGAAAGGTGAGAAAGCATGAGCGAAGAAATAAAAGAAAAAGCTAAAAAAGAGATTAAAAACATTACTATTTATGGTTCTGGTCTTATGGGAAGTGGTTTGGCTCAAGTATTTGCATCTGATGAAAATCTAAATGTTACTATTTGCACTAGAAATATAGCTAATTCAAAGATTCATGAAAGCATGAGCCAGAATCTAAAGCCTTTTATAGATAAAGGTATATACACTGAGGATTATGCCATTAATCTTATATCTAGAGTAAGAATAAGCGACGATAGGGAAGCATCTGCAAAGAATGCAGATTTTATTATCGAATGCATACCAGAAAACATGGAGCTAAAGCAAAATTTATTTGCAGAGCTTGAGAGCTATTGTAGCGAAGATACTATATTAGCTACAAATACCTCTGTTATGAGTATCTCTGAGATTGCAATGAAAACCAAGAAGAAAGATAGGGTGGTAGGAGCTCATTTTTGGAATCCACCATATCTGATTCCTCTAGTAGAAGTTGTAAAAGGTGATGAAACATCAGAGGAAACTATGGACCTCACCATGAAGCTACTAAAAAAAGCTGGAAAGCATCCTATATATGTAAAAAAGGATGTACCTGGATTTGTAGCAAATAGACTACAGCACGCTCTATGGAGAGAAGCTATATCTATAGTAGAAAGAGGAATAGCAGATGCTAAGACAGTAGATGAGGCTTTGAAGTTTGGACCAGGACTTAGACTGCCTATACTTGCACCTATAGAAAATGCTGACATGGTGGGATTAGATCTTACCTTATCTATTCATAGTTATATATTGAAATACCTTGAAGATTCCCATGAGCCATCAAAGCTTTTAAAGGAGCTAGTGGAAAAAGAAGAGCTAGGCTTCAAGACAGGTCAAGGCTTTCAAAGCTGGACTAAAGAAGAAGCAGACAGCTCTAGAGAAAGGCTGTCTGAATACTTGATTAAGGTACTTTATAATAAATAATTTTGATAAAACTTAGGAGGTTTTTATAATGGCAAAGAAAGTATTAGTTGATTTGACACATCCGTTTCATGCAGATATTCCAGTATGGCCTTATTTTGCAAAGCCTAAGATTGACACTATGCACAATTTAGCAAAAAGTGGAGTTTTGACTCAGAAAATTGATGTAGTAATGCACTGTGGTACTCATGCTGATGCCCCTCGTCATGTCATGGAGTATGAGTTTGATGGAAAGCGTGCAAGATATACTCATGAAATGCCACTAGATGCTTATTATGGTGATGCTGTTTGCCTAGATATCAAGGTAGATAGATGGGGGCTTATCACGGCAGACCATCTTTATGATGCTTGTAAGCGTGCAAATATCAAGCCAGAGGAATTAGAAGGAATGGTTATATGCCTTAGAACAGGTATGCATCTTAAGTTTGATGATACTAGAGAGTACTATCACTATTCTTGTGGAACAGGAAGAGAAGCTGGAGAATGGTTTGCAAAGTACAAGCCTAAATGTGTAGCTATGGATATGCAAGCTCTAGACCATCCTCTTCATACTACTATGGGCAAAAACGGTGGATATGTAGGAATGAATCTTATTGGAAACTCTGGAAAGCCAATAACGGATGAATATATAGAAAAATTTGGCATTGAGGCTTATGCGGAGTTTAATAAGGATACATTTATAGATGTATTTGGAAAAGATAAATATATGGAAGCTTACGGAATGTTAGAAAATCATGGGTTAGAAGGAACCTGGGAGCCTTGCCACAAGCTTATGATGGGCAATGGTATTGTAGGGGTTGAGAACCTAGGTGGAGATTTGGACAAGGTAGTTAATAAAAGATTTAAGTTCATGGCATTTCCTATTCGCTGGTGGCTAGGTGATGGTTCAATGGTTCGCTGTGTAGCGGAAATTGATGAAGACGATATAAATGATGTTCCAGACAGAGTATACAACTACGGTGGATTCTAATATACGATATTGAAAGGAAGAAAATAATGAGTAATTTAGACAATAAGGTTATCTTAACTGTTGCTCCTACTGGAGCTTGGCCGACAAAAAAAGAAACTCCATACGTGCCACTACAGCCTAGAGAAATAGCAGATGAAATCTATGCTTGCTGGAAAGCTGGAGCATCTATAGCCCATATCCATGTTAGGGATGATGAAGATAAATCCTCAATGAGCTTTGAAAAGTTTGAAGAGACTGTTAGATATATAAGAGAAACTGATTGTGATATAGTTATAAATCTTACTACATCAGGACAGCTAGGTCTAGATGATGAAGCAAGAATGAAGCATGTAATAGAGCTAAAACCAGACATTGCTTCTTATGATTGTGGCTCAATGAATTGGATGCACAGCTCAGTATTTGAAAACAGCCCTAGATTTTTAGAAAAGCTGGGACTTGCTATGCAGGAAAATAATGTGAAGCCCGAAATAGAAATTTTTGATGCAGGAATGATTTACAATGCTCTTTATTATCTTAAAAAAGGAATATTAAAAGCTCCTCTACATTTTCAATTTGTGCTAGGAGCTGCAGGTGGAATGGATGCGACTGTTGAAAATCTTGTATTTTTAAAAAGCCTTCTGCCTGAAAACTGCACCTGGGGGGCACTGGGTATAGGAAAAGGACATCTTCCTATAATGTATGCAGCTCTTGCATTAGGTGGACATGTCAGAGTAGGAATGGAAGACAATGTTTTTTATTCTAAGGGAGTACTGGCAAAATCCAATGTAGAGTTTGTAGAAAGAACTAAGAGAATAGTTAAAGAGCTTAATAAGGAAATTGCTTCTCCAGATGAAGCTAGACAGATATTGGGATTGAAATAGACTTATATATAATTCGGAGGAAAATGTTATGGAAATGAAAGTAACGCAAGACTCAATGGGAACGCATTTAGATTGGAAACATGAGGGAATTACTCCAAAGATGATAGACTGGTTTTGGAGCAATATGGAAAAAGGTTTTATTTTATGGCATCCATCTCAGCACGAAACTTTAGAGTGGGCTGTAGCACCTAAACATGGCAATCCCATAGGCTCTGTACATATAGCGCCACAAACCTGGAATGATGGAACACGCCAAAATCTTTATATAAGATTTGAGGATTTAGCTACAGTGCCAGCCAATGTAAAGGAATATATTGTTTATGAGCACTGCGTTGTTGTTGCAGGACTGGGATTTGGTCCAGAGAGCCTAGAGGTAGAAGAGGTTATGGGGTATCGCATACACCAGTGGGAAAAAACTGACTATGGTGTGGTAGGGAAATCTTCAGCTATAGGTATGAAAAAGAAGGAAACTCCTGAGCAAGGGATTACTTGGTCTGAGCATTGTGCTGAAGAAATTGGAAACTGGGGAGCCTTCTTACCTCAGCTATACAACTTATATCAAGTTGTTACAAACACAGATTATAATCCGTATGCAGATCTAACTGTTGAAGGCAAAGGTAAAGATTTGAACTATAAGTATATAAGATAGCAGAGTAATATGAACTAATAAAAAAGGCTGATGATTTTATCAGTCTTTTTTGCTATGTATACAGAAGTATATGTTATAATTGTGCTTAAAATACTAATCAATAATTCGTTATAAGTTAAAGTTAGGGGAAGCATATGGATAATGTAAATATGAATGAAATCGGTTATAAGTCAGATGAACAGGATTTGTTTAAGAAAAGAGAAGCAGATGCTCTTGCTATAGCTGACTCAATTTCAGACGGAATTTATATAACAGATAAAAATGGAGTAGTAACAGCTATTAATAAAGCTTTTACAGAAATTACGGGAATCAAGGCTGCAGATATTGTAGGCAAAAATATGCAGCAGGTATGGAACAACGTAGTTTTAAATTCGGATCCTGCTTTTATAGAAATTAAGCCAGAAGACAAAGCGAATGTATTTTATATGTTTAATAACGGAAAGAAAAAGACTTTGAAAACTAGGAAGCCATGCTCTATAGCTTTACTGGTTTTGAAAGAGAAAAAGCCCATTTCTGTTTTGACCACTATAGATAGAATGAATAAAAGAGTGTTAATTACAGGCACGCCATTTTTAGATGAAGACAAAAATGTAGTTCAGGTGCTTACTATTATAAAGGATTTGACGGAGCTGTTCGTTTTGAGAGAAAAGCTAGAAGAGGTCGAAAAGGAAAAAGCTAAATACCTTAGTGAAATAAAGAATCTAAAGAAAGATATCAAGGAAAGACAATTGTATAAAGATTTGATTTCTAAAAGTAGCTCTATGGACAGGGTGATAAAGCTAATAGAAAATGTATCCAAAACGGATGCAACCATACTGATTACTGGAGAAACTGGAGTAGGAAAAGAAGTGGTAGCTAGAACCATTTTTAAAAACAGCAAGAGAGCAAATGGTCCCTACATTAGAGTGAATTGTGCCGCTATACCAGAAAATCTATTGGAATCAGAGCTATTTGGTTATGAAAAAGGTTCATTTACAGGAGCTTCTCAAAATGGAAAGCTAGGACTTTTTGAAATGGCAAACAATGGAACTATTTTGCTTGATGAAATAGGAGAAATTCCTGTTAAGCTTCAACCCAAACTGCTAAGAGTACTTCAAGAGAGGGAAATAAAGCGCATAGGTGGGACAAGCAATATAAAAATAGATGTGCGTGTAATAGCTGCCACAAATTTGAATTTAGAAGATGAAGTTAAAAAAGGCAATTTTAGGGAGGATTTATATTATAGACTCAATGTAATTCCCATCGAGCTTCCTCCACTTAGGGAAAGAAAAGAAGATATATCCTTGCTAGTTTATAATTTTTTAGGGAAATTCAATAAAGCCTATGGCAGAACTAAAGACTTTGATATTACAGCTTTAGAAATTTTGGAAAACTACAGTTGGCCAGGAAATGTAAGAGAGTTAGAAAACTCAATTGAAAGATTGGTTGTAATAGGGGATGAACACCTTATAACTAGAAATACTATTTTGAGTGTACTAGGTCAGGATAAATTTTACGAGGCATCTACTGAAACTATTGATGGTACTTTGAAAGAAGCAGTTGATAAGTTTGAAAGAAACATTCTAGAAAAGACTCTAAAAAGTTGCGGAAGCACCTATAAGGCGGCCAAAATATTAGGGATAACTCAGTCTACGGTAGTAAGAAAAGCAAAGGCTTTAGGAATAACTGAGTGGTAATGCAAAAACGCATTTTTTTAATGCGTTTTTGCATTTTAAATCGCAATTCTGTATGGTTTACAGAGTTGCGATTTTTTTTATTTAATAAGTAATTTTTTGTTTGTGTTGTAATTGCAAGGAAAATACAGAGGCTTAGAATTTGTAGATAAAACTTTAACAGTTTGGCATATAAGTTGCTTTAAGTAAATTATAAGAAATTAGAAATTTACATAGGAGGATTCATATGAAGATACTAGGAATAAGCTGTGGAAGAAAAATGAGTAATACCGAGATTCTTGTAAAAGAAGCCTTGATGGGCGCAGAAGAGTTAGGCGCTGAAGTAGAGTTTGTACGTCTACAGGATTTGAATCTCAAGCCTTGTACAGGATGTAATGCCTGTGTAGTAAGCCTTATGGAAAAAGGTGGAACAGGAGATTGCGTCATAAGAGATGATGATTTCAAGTTCATAGATGAAAAAATTATGGACTGTGACGGAATAATTGTTGGCTCACCAATATATGAAAAAACTCCAAGCGGACAGTTAAAAATACTAAACGATAGAATGGGACCTTCTCACGATGTGGCTATGAGAATGATAGCTAAAAAAATCCGTGAACAAAAAAATATAACTACAGGAAATGGTCCAGACGAAAGATCTTTTAAAACTAGAGCTGCATCTCTAATAGCAGTGGGAGGAAGTGAATGGGATAATTTAGCCTTGCCAATGCTTCATTTGTTTACTTTATCAATGCAAATGGAAGTTGTAGACAAGATGCTAGTAAACTGGGTAGCTCTTCCAGGTATGGTAGCACTTAAGGATGATGAGCTAGCAAGAGCTAGAAAATCTGGACGTCATGTTGCAAAGACGTTGATGAAGCCTATAGAGGAAGCTGAATATATAGGAGAAGAAGGTATGTGTCCACTTTGTCATTCAAAATTACTAGAAGTTAGAAATGGGGATAGTAATTATCCTATTATATGTGGAATTTGTGGAGTTAAAGGAACACTTAGCGTTGTTGATAATAAGGTTAAGTTTGAAGTTAAAGAGGAAGACAAAGCTCATTCGCATATTAGACTTTCTGGTAAATTTGAGCATTGCGATGAACTAAAAAATGTTTCACTAAAACCAGCACCAAATGTGCATGAACTACCTCAAAGGTTAGAAAAATATAAAACCTATTTAACTCCTTCAAGACCTATAAGTTAAATAAAAAATAGAAAGAGAGAGTGCAATTATGTCAATTGAATTTAATCCTATGAGGAGTCTTATTTATGTAGATGTAGTAAAAGAAGACTATAGGCACATGTTAAAGCATTGGTTATATCGTCATCATATTCCAGATAGCATTTCGCAATTTGGACCCTATGTAACGAAGTATGCATTTTATCCAGCACTTCCAACTCCACCAGAGGGTGACAGATTTGGAACTATAAGAATGCAGTTAACAGAGCATTACTGGACGGTCAATCCATTTACTAGTAACTTTAAAAATAAAGCATTTACAGAGTTTTTTCCTATAGACATTTTAAAATGGCAAGGAAATATTCCTGATGACAGTAAGGTGGCTGCTTTGGAAGGAGAAGAAGTAGTTAAACTAGAAGGCGATGATGCTAGAGCAAGCGGTGGTGACAATGGTTGCCCTCCATTTATCTTTGCATTTGTACCTATTTGCTGGGAAGAAGATTTTAAAGGCTCTCAGCGAACTGTAGAAGATGGTCCAAATTACCGCTGGCAGTTTGTTATGAAATATCCAGAGGGAGTTACTATGCAAGAAGGAGATAAGTGGTTTTATGAGGAAATGATTCCTAAGTTCAAAGGTATGCCAGATGTACTTAGAATTTTATCAAGTAAAATCATTCAGCAAGTAAATGGATGTCCGTATCACAGAGTGGTTGAGATGTGGTTTAACTGTCCATCAGCTTGGTATAGATCAGCTGTAGAAAAAGCAAAAGAAATCAAAAAACCTTCATGGGCAAAATATGATGCGTTTCCATATTTAAAACCGAAGTTTGAAATTGCAAGCTTATTTTTAACTGATATTGCAGAAAGTGACAATTATAGTCAGTACCGTGGTTATATTACTATGCGCTAAATAAATATTATATGGGGGTACGATATTATGAAGCTAAAAATATCTATTACTAACGGAATAATCGGTGGAGCTATCGGTGGGATAATATCTTTTGTTATTAACTATTTCCTAGTGCCTGTGCCACAAAACGCACTGCAAAATGGATTTGGTAATTTAATAAGCGGCTTAATTAGTGGTTTTCTAGCAGCATTTATTGGATTTATGATTTATCTGTCAAAGGAAAATAAATCAGATTCAAAAATGATTTCTTAAATTAAAAATGATAAGAAGGTTATGTTCTAGAATATAAAATTTGGAACATAACCGTCTTTTTTATGGAGGGTAAAAATATAAATGGAATATAAAAGCTTTGATGACTTAATTAAAAAAGTTCAAAACTTAGATTCAATGAAAAAAGTAGCAGTAGTTTCAGCTCAAGATGAACACACTTTAGAAGCAGTTTTTAAGGCAAAAAAAGATAATATAGTAGAGCCTATTTTAATAGGAAACAAGAAAAAAATAATAGAGATTCTAAGTGGGTTACATGAAAGTGTGCTAGAGGAATCTATTATAAATGTAGAAAGTGATTCAGAAGCGGCAGAAAAAGCAGTAGAGCTGATAAATGAAAATAAAGCTGATTTTATTATGAAGGGTAAAATTCAAACAGCGGATTTATTAAGAGCAGTTGTAAATAAAGAAAATGGACTAAGAACTGGAAAGGTTATGTCACATATAGTTATTCATGAAATTCCTACATATCACAAGCTTCTTGCAGTAACAGATGGTGGAATGATGATGTATCCAAGCCTTGATGAGAAAAAGCAGATTTTAGAAAACGCTGTAAGTACATTTTTAGCACTTGGTTATGAAAATCCCAAAGTAGCTGTATTGGCAGCTGTTGAAACTGTGAATCCTAAAATGCAAGAATCTGTGGATGCAGATATGCTTAAAAAATTGAATATAAAAGGTGAAATAAAAAACTGCATAGTAGAAGGGCCTATATCCTATGACTTAACAATGAGCAAGGAATCAGCAAGTATTAAAGGCTTTGTGAGCCCTGTAACTGGTGAAGCTGATATTATTGTGGTTCCAAATATAACTGTAGGAAATATTCTAGGAAAGTCTTTAGTGTATTCTGCTGGAGCAAAAATGGCAGGTTTTATAGTTGGAGCAAAGGTTCCAATAGTTTTAACCTCGAGAGGTTCTACTTCAGAAGAAAAATACTTGTCACTAGCATTATCTGCATCAGCAGTAAAATAAGATGGAAGGAAAGGTAGAGATATATGAAAAAATTACTGACAGGAAATGAAGCTATTGCTCGTGGAGCCTGGGAAGCTGGAGTGAAATTTGCATCTGCATATCCAGGAACTCCAAGTACAGAAATACTTGAAAATACAGCATTATATAAAGAAGATATTTTAGCTGAATGGGCACCAAATGAAAAAGTCGCACTAGAAGCAGTGATAGGAGCATCTTTTGCTGGAGCAAGAACTTTTGCCGCTATGAAGCATGTGGGAGTAAATGTAGCAGCAGATCCATTGTTTACATTTTCCTATACAGGAGTAAATGGAGGGATGGTTTTAATTTCTGCTGATGAACCAGGTTATCATTCTTCTCAAAATGAACAAGACAATAGAAACTATGCAAAATTTGCAAAAATTCCTATGCTAGAGCCATCAGATAGTCAAGAATCAAAAGATATGATGAAGCTGGCTTTTGAGATAAGTGAAGATTATAACACTCCTGTTATGCTTAGAGTAACTACTAGAGTATGTCATTCAAAGAGCATAGTTAAGTGTAGTGATAGACAAGAAGCAGGAATAAAGGAATATTCTAAGGATTTAAATAGATATCCAGTACCATCAAATGTTGGCGGGATGAGAAAAAGAGTAGAAGAAAGACTGACAAAGCTACAGGAGTATTCAAATAATACAAAGCTTAACTTTATTGAGTGGAATAATAAAAAGATTGGAGTAATTGCATCAGGAGCTTGCTACAGATATGCAAAAGAAGTTTTTGGGGATTCAGTTTCTTATTTGAAATTGGGCTTTACAAATCCTCTTCCTAACGAAAAGCTAGTAGAGTTTTGCAGTGAAGTAGAAAAAATATATGTTATTGAGGAAAATGATTCCTATATAGAGGACCAAGTTAGAATATTAGGCTTTGATTGCTTAGGAAATAATTTCTTTCCATATACAGGAGAGATGACTCCAGATGTAATCAGAAATACTGTTTATGGCAAGACAAATGATACTTTAGATTACGATAGTGCCAAGGTAGTTCCAAGACCACCTACACTATGTGCCGGATGTCCTCATAGAGGTTTCTTCTTAGAACTAAAAAAGAAGAAAAATGTTGTAGTGTCAGGAGATATAGGTTGCTATGGTCTAGGTCATGCTGACCCATATAATGTAGGAGACTGGTGCATAGCTATGGGAGCAAGCCTAAGCATGGGCCACGGAGCACAGCAAGTTTTCAATATGAAAGAAAACTCAAATACTAGAGTTGTTTCAATGCTCGGAGATTCAACATTCTTTCATACAGGAATGAATTCGCTTTTGGATGTAGTTTATAATTCTAGCAACACTGTCAATGTAATACTGGATAATAGAATTACTGGAATGACTGGACATCAAGAAAATCCAGGAACAGGCTATACTTTACAAGGTAAAAAAACTAAAGAAGTTGATATAGAAAAGGTAGTAAGAGCATTTGGCATGGATAATGTAGTAGTGATAGATCCTAATGATTTAACTGCGGTCAAAAATGCTCTTGATTGGGCACTTAGCTTAGATGAGCCTTCAGTAATTATCACAAGATGGCCATGCATACTTAAAAATCTTTCAATTGAAGATGAAAAAGAGTTTGAGGGAGTTTTTATGAGTAAGTGCAAAGTAGATACAGATAAATGCATTGGGTGTAAAGCGTGTATCAGAACTGGGTGTCCAGCTATATCATTTGACAAGGATAATAAGAAATCAAGCATAAGCCCAGATTCTTGTGTAGGATGCGAGGTATGTCTTCAAGTATGCCCAGTAAAAGCTATTGGAAAGGTGGAAGTATAAAATGGTAAAGAGCATTTTGTTGGTAGGAGTAGGTGGCCAAGGCACAATTCTTGCGAGTAAATTACTGACTACTGGACTTATGGAAGCAGGCTATGATGTGAAAATGAGCGAAATTCATGGTATGTCACAAAGGGAAGGCTCTGTATCCTCTCAGGTTAGATATGGAGATGAGATTCAGTCACCAGTGATAGAAATTGGAGGAGCAGATATACTTGTGTCATTTGAAAAAATGGAAGCCTTGAGATGGTTTAAATATTTAAAACCAAATGGAAAAGTAATTGTAAATGATTATGAAATTGACTCTATGCCTATTCTTTCAGGAAAAGAAGAGTATTCTCAAGGAATAATAGATGAAATTTCAAGTAGAGCTTCGACTATAGTTATAGATGCTCAAAAATATGCTCTGCAACTTGGAAATTCAAAGGTAATGAATGTAATTTTGCTTGGAAGCATAATTAAAGCTATGGAGCTTGAAGCTATAAATTGGGAAAAGATAGTTAGAGATAATGTGAAGCCTCAATTTGTAGAAGTAAATTTAAAAGCAATTGAAGTAGGAATGAATTTATTATAAGAGGTGAAAGATGAAAAAAGGTGATTTTGTATGGATAGCAGCTTTATTGGTTTGGGTGCTTATTTTAGTAGTGCCTTCCTCTAGAGCTTTGTTTATAAGTGTAACTGATGCTCACCCTTATGCAGGAGGATTTATAAAGTTTGCTATCTTAGCAAGCATGGGAGACATGCTGGGAATTAGAGTTATAAAAGGTGAGTGGATTGCTCCGAAAGGCCTTATGTATAAAGCCTTGGTATGGGGAATTATTGGATTAATGGTAACTCTTGTGTTTACAGTTTTTATGGGTGGAGCTGCAGCAGCTCAAGCATCAGGGAAATTGCCTTTTAATGGTTCAATTTTGGCACAGGCTTTTTTTGGAAGCAGTATTATGAATGTCACTTTTGGCCCTATGATGATGGTATTTCACAGGTTCACAGATATGTATATAGATAGCAAATGCGATAATAAAGAAGTTAAAGTTACTATGAGAGAGCTTATTGAAAAGAATGATTGGAATTCTTTAGTTGAATTTAGTTGGCTTAAAACCTGCCCTTTCTTTTGGATACCTGCCCATACAATAGTTTTTTTACTTCCATCACATTATAGAGTTATTGTATCAGCATTTTTATCAATAGCTCTTGGCTTGTTGCTTGCTTTTGCGAAAAAGGAGAGTCATAATGAAGTATAATATTTTAGCTATAAACCCTGGTTCAACATCTACAAAGTTAGCTTTGTATGAGAATGATAAAGAAATTTTTTGTAATACTTTGGAGCATTCTGCAGAGGAAATTGAGAAATACGATAAAATACAAGATCAATTTGAAATGAGAAAAAATCTAGTAATTTCTTCTCTCCTTGAGAAAGGATATGACATTAAAAGCTTATCTGCAGTAGTCGGAAGAGGGGGCATGGTTCCGAAAGTGAAATCTGGAGCCTATAAAGTCAATGAAACGATGGTGGATAGACTTAAGTTTAATCCTGTCATAGAACATGCATCGAATTTAGGCGCTTTAATAGCTTATGAAATAGCAAACGAGGTAAATATTTCTGCTTATATATATGATTCTGTCAGGGTGGATGAGCTTAACGATGTGGCAAGAATTTCTGGAATGCCTGAAATTTCTAGAACAAGTACAAGTCATGCTTTGAATTCAAGAGCTATGGCTATGAAAGTAGCTAAAATGAATGGCAAGAAATATTCTGATATGAATTTTGTAGTTGCCCATCTTGGTGGAGGAATATCTGTAAGTGTTCATGAAAAAGGAAGAATGGTGGATATTTTAGCAGATGACGAAGGCCCATTTTCGCCTGAACGTGCAGGAAGAGTGCCCTGTAAAGAGCTAATAGATTTATGTTACTCAGGGGAATTTGATAAAAAAACTATGAACAAAAAATTAAGAGGAAATGGCGGACTTAAAGCTTATCTAAATACAGTTGATGTAAGAGAAGTTGATGAAATGATTGAAAGAAATGATGAAAAAGCAAAGCTTATTTTAGAAGCGATGGCTTATCAAGTTGCAAAAGGTATTGGCGATCTTTCGACAGTTGTTGAAGGTAAAGTCGATGCTATTGTACTTACAGGAGGAATCGCTTATTCTAAGAGAATTACAGCTTTGATTAAAAAAAGAGTAGAGTTTATTGCTCCAGTTGAGATAATGCCAGGAGAAAATGAAATGGAGTCCCTTGCTATGGGAATACTAAGGGTGCTAAAAGGAGAAGAAGAAGCATCTGAATATAGCGAGTAGAAGAACTATAAATAATTATTTAGAGGTATAAATAAAGACGATGCTGATGCATCGTCTTTTATAATCTTAAAAAAATAATTTTTTAAAAGTTTTTCGACTATAATCGAATAAATATTGATAATATTTTTTTTTGTGGGTATACTTCTATTTAGGAGGTGACGTTTTGAAAAATAGAGACCTTTATCTTAATCAACTCATTCAGTTCAAGGATAAAAAATTAATTAAGGTAATCACGGGTTTAAGGCGTTCAGGTAAATCAACCCTACTCTCACTTTTTAAAAATCATTTGATTACTAGTGGTGTTGATAGAAACCATATTATCCGGATGAACTTTGAGTCATTTGAGTTTGATGAAATTACCAATTACAAGGAACTACATGAATATATTAATAAGCGCATTCTTGACCCCAATAAACGACATTATATCCTTCTTGATGAAGTCCAGCAGGTATCCTCATGGGAAAGAGTTATTAATTCTTTCTTTGTCGATGCCAATGTTGACATCTTTATAACTGGGTCAAATGCCTATCTTTTGTCTTCTGAACTGTCTACATTGCTATCTGGTAGGTACGTTGAGATTAAAATGCAGCCTTTATCGTTTAAAGAGTATTTAGAGTTCTTAGACTCAGATAAAGAAATGAGTCTTCAAGAGAAATTTAATCAATACCTAGAGTACGGAGGTCTTCCAACTATAGTTGAACTATTAGATAATCCTGATACGATTGGTCCTTTCCTAGAAGGCATATATAATACTGTGCTTATGAAGGATGTTATAGAGCGAAATGGAGTTAGGGATGCAGCCCTTCTTGAAAGCATTTTGAAATTTATTGCTGCTAATATTGGCAGTATCGTCTCCACTAAAAAAATAAGTGACTATCTCACCAGTAGTGGAAGGAAAACAACGAGTGACACGATTGATAATTATATGAAGATGCTTGAAAACGCATTTATTATATACAAGGCAAACAGATATGATCTAAAAGGAAAGATGTTTCTAAAAACCCTAGAAAAGTATTACATCGTAGATATAGGTATCCGCAATAAACTGATTGGCCTACGTAATACAGATTATGGTCATGTTTTAGAAAACATAGTTTATCTAGAACTATTAAGACGGGGCTATGAGGTGACTATTGGAAAAATAGGCTCGTTAGAAGTTGATTTTGTAGCCTCAAAACCAAAAGAAAAAATCTACTATCAAGTTTCAGCTACAATCATGGATGAGAAAACGAGAGAGCGAGAACTTAGACCTCTAGAATCTATTTCAGATAACTATCCAAAATATATTTTGACCATGGACAAAACGGTCTTTAACGACTACTCTGGGATTAGGGTTAAAAATATCATAGACTTTTTGCTCGAGTAGTGTAAGTAAGAAAGGGACATTTGTTATATATGTGCTGAATTTTACGCTTAAATTAAAAAAGACGCTGAATCCACAGCGTCTTTTTTTGCCCTTTAAAAATTAAAACAATCAATTAAAAACAAAAAACTTTTTACACGATTTTTAGTGACTTGCTACATAAGTTGCAACATAAGTTTTTATGGTTTCCATTTTTGCAGATACTTGGCTTTGGTATTTCGTAGAGTAGTTTCCTTTGTTTACTCTAGTTGTACCTTGGTTGTATGCGCTAAGTGCTTTAAGCACATCTCCACCATATGACTGAATATGTCCGCTAAGATAACGCGTACCAAAATCGATATTTATATCTGAGTTGTATAAGTCTTCGCTAGTATAGCCGTATGCTTTTCCTGTGTTGACATGGATTTGCATTGCGCCGATACATCTGTTGTAAGTAAGGCTTGGGTTGAAATTACTTTCTTGCCACATTACTGCGACAATTAGCTCTTTATCTACGTTGTAATTAGCACTTGCCTTGTTTATCGATTTCATAAGATTGTTTAATGCCTGATCGCTAAGCTTAGAATTTTTGCTCGACATGAAAGTTTTTAGGGCGTCGTCACTTTTGATGCTATCATCCTGTACTTCTGCATATGTAAGATTTGAACCTAACAATGCTAGGATGAAAGCGAAAACTACGATAAGCTTTCTCATTCTTTCACTCCTCTATTTTTTATTATTTCTAAATTGCTTAGCCAAGTATTTGTTTATTATAGTGCAAAGAAAACCGTTTATCAACCTTTTTGAGCAAAAAAGTTACAAAGAAGTAACAGAATATTTACAACATTTCCCTACAAATCCCATGAAATGCACATTCTTCATTGGATACAAGTTGTAACTTTTTTCGAAAAAAATAGTGCCAATTTTACAATCAGCACTACTCGGTTTAATAAAATATTAAATTTAGTTATAAATTAGATATTGTTTTCTGAGATTTTTAAAGTTTTCAACTTCGTTAGAATAGCTTTTTACTATCTGGTCGGGACTTCTATTGTTTAGTAGGTCCTGTCCAAATCTACTTCCACCCATATTTTTTTCAAACATAGGTATAACTCCATTTTTTTCTACTGGAACAGTCAGTTTCTTTTGAAGGTTTGCAGTTGCTAGAATATATACTCCAGTTTTTGCTGGATTGAAGCTATGGTAATCAGTTACCTGTAGCTTTACTCCGCCTTTGTCGCCTTTATCTTCTGGAACAAATACTATTCCTGGAAGCTTATAAGCATTTAGAGCGTTTGCTAGAGTCTGACTATTAAAGCCCTTGCCACCTACCCAGGTGAATTTATCGCCTTGACCGAGTCCAGTTCCATCTCCTATGCCTGTAGCCATGTAGGCAAAAGCTGATTCTATATTCGGGATGTTTGGTGAGGTCTGTACAAACGGAAGCCCAGTATCTTGCCATACCATAGCTCTAGTGTAATTTTTCATAGGCACTATTTCTAACTTGCAGCCTATGTTTCTGTTGAAAAACTGAGCTAGCTCTGCGGCAGTCATGCCATGAGCCATAGGCATATTATCGACGCCTACAAAGGTTTTGTATTTATCTTCTAGCACATAGCCTTCTACATTAAGTCCACCTACTGGATTAGGCCTGTCGAGTACTATAAGGGTTTTATTATTTTCTTTAGCTGCTATCATGCAGTAATTAAGCGTAGACATATAAGTATAGGTTCTAGAGCCGATGTCTTGCATATCAAATACTAGGACATCTACATTAGTAAGCATTTCAGGGCTAGGCTTTCTAGTTTTGCCATAGAGGCTATATACAGGAAGGTTTAATTTTGCATCCGTATATGACTCTACGTACTTGCCAGCGGCTACAGTGCCATCTAAGCCGTGTTCTGGTGAGTAGATGGAAGTAAGGCTAATCTTTGGATAGGCACTTAGCACATCTACAGTTCTTTCTAGCTTTGAGTTCACGCCTGTATGATTTGTGACTATACCTACACGTTTGCCATCTATTAGATGGGAGTATTCACTGAGAAGTCTTTCATTTCCAAGCACTGTCTGATAGTAAGGCACTACGTTTTGAGCAGGAGCCTCAGCTATAGGATTAGTAGCTTGTGTATCATTAAGAGATAATAGAACTTCTCTTAGATAGCTGTATTCATCTTCTGTGATGGGATTTGAAAATGCTAAGCTTCCCATAGCTAGAGTCATGATAAGTGAAAGGGTTAATAGCTTTTTTATAATAATTACCTCCTTTTTGTAAAAAAACAATCTGCTATTTCTAGCTCATATAAGTATTTCGTCATAAATAGAAGAAGCATTAAATTAATTTAAAAAAGCGCCATAAAGCTGGGTGCTTTTGGCGCTTTACTAATATTTTAATTGTATCATGCAGATTGATAAATAAAATTACAATTCAATTAAATCTAATAGCGAAGTATAGCTGCTATAGGTTTATGCTCTGGCATATGAGCATGATCTAGATAATAAATCTTTCCACCAGCAAGCAAGGTCTGTCTTACGCTTATACCTATGAGGTCCTGAACCTCATGAGGGTCAGCGTAGTCAGTGTTTACTCTATCGTTTTCCTTGTCATATACTCCAGGAATAGGCTCAGCTGATTTTGACAAGAACAGAGTATCTATTCTTTGCACATGAGATGCTTTTACTATTTGGCTGATGGAGTCTACAGTTCTATCTGTATTTGAAAGATTTCCATAGTGAGCTACAGCCTTTTCAGAATCAATGAGAAGCTGAGGCTTTACTATATGCCATGCTTGGTCTCTTAGTGAAGAAGTAGTCATAGTCTCAGGATTTCCTGAGATGGTTTTCTCGCTTATATTCTTGTATGAGCTAGCTTCCTTATATATAGAAGAAATATAATCAACCCCAGCTAGAACTAAGGTTTTATTTTTGCTATTTAAAAATGTTGATATATATTTTTCTACTATCTGGCAATATCTTAGCACAAATTCTTTTTCCGTTTCATCTCCTATATTTTCGCCATGAGTTGCAGCGCCTAGGCTTCCACCACTTACCTTCGCAGGTCTTCTGCCTAGATGAGATTCATCTATATCATACTGAAGAGCCTCATCCATATTTTTTGGCATATCTGGGATGTCTATAGGGTTTATTTCAAATCTATTTGCACTGTAAAGCGCAAGGGTATTTTTGCTGATAGCTAGTATATAGTAGTCTATATTTTCTGTAAGAACTGGAAGCAGTGGCTTGATATGGAAGATATTATCAGCAATAACTGTTTCTTCAAATGCATGAGGAAGTCTGTAGGTTTTTAGCTCGTGCTTGTTTATAAATACAGCTAGGCCTTCTTTTTGAGCATTCAAGAAACTTAAATCTTCTCCCATCAGGGTGAAGGCTTTCAAATTCTCCTCTATATCTCTTACATCGTAATCTTTTTCTTTAATTGCATCCCTAGCTTTTGAAATCGAATTCTTAATTAGGATTCTATTGGTATCCTTGTCTCCAGGTATGGTAGGTAAGTAAATTGTTACACTAGGGTGCTCGGCATTTTCAAGTAGATAACGCAGGTCTTGAATTTTCATTACTTCCATAAATGTTACCTCCTGTAGCTTAATTATGAGATAAATTAGAAAAATATCCCATATACTTTACATACCCTCTGTTTATAGTTATAAACCTATTTGAAAAGGGGTAAATATATTAAAATATATAATTTTATATTGACGGCTTAAAGCACAAAGTATAATATGACTATATAGTCACATATGCTGGTGAAGAGTAAAATTAAATAATATTACTATGGATATATTGTTTTCAGCTTATTTAAGTAGCATATATATTGATAGGGATTAATTTGAAATGGGGTGAGGCTATGAATACGCTTATCAAGGGTGTAAATGTCTCTAAGATTTATAAAATGGGAGAAGTGGATATAAGGGCGCTGTCAGAAATTGATTTTGAAATTTATGACTGTGAATTTCTCGTTCTGCTTGGACCATCTGGTTCAGGAAAAAGTACATTACTGAATATCGTAGGAGGAATGGACTCTCTTACTTCAGGGGAGTTGTATTATAAAGGCAAGCCTATTCACAACGGGGGAAAGAAGCTTCTTACTGAGTATAGAAGAGATGCAGTTGGATTTGTATTTCAGTTCTATAACCTCATGCCAAATTTAACTGCGCTTGAGAATGTGGATCTTGCAAGAGAGATTTCCTCAAGTCCGCTAGATTCAAAGGATATGCTTGAAAAAGTAGGGCTACTGGATAGAAAAGACCATTTTCCATCTCAGCTATCAGGTGGCCAGCAGCAAAGAGTTGCTATAGCGAGGGCACTTGCAAAGAATCCTGAAATCCTGCTTTGTGATGAGCCTACAGGAGCTCTTGATTCAGTTTCTAGCAGAGAAGTCATTCGCATACTTAAGGAATTTTCCAGAAGCTTTGAAAAAACAGTTATAGTTATCACTCACAATGCATCCATAGCTCAGACAGCTGATAGGGTTATGTATATAAAGGATGGAAAGATTGAAAAGGTAGAGGTAAATAAAAATCCTATACCTGTAGAGGAGATAGTGCTATGACTCTATACAAAAAGCTATTTAGGGATTTGATGGAGCATAAGGGTGCTAATATAGCGGCTATAGTGGTAATAGCTATAGGTCTGATGATGTACGCTGCTTTTGCTATGGTAATGCAGACTCTAGAGCTTTCTATAGATAAATTTTACTCAGATAGCAAGTTTCCTGATGGATTTGTGACTGTGCTTACTATGCCAAAATCCAAGATAGCTGATATCAAGGATATAGAAGGAATAGACCAGGCTGAAGGAAGGCTAAGAGAGGATATAAGGATAGCTGATAATTTTGGGACGTTTTCGACTGAAACCAAGTACTTAAGGCTAGTGAGCTCAAATAAATCTGTAGGCACCTATATAATAGAAGAAGGAAAATCTCCTAGAGCAGGCTATATGGAAACTGTAGTTGACCCTATGTTTGCAGATGCAAATGATTTGAAGGTAGGAGACAAGATTCCAGTTATCGCCTATGGAAAAAATGTAGACTTGACTATCAGTGCGATAGGAAGAAGCGCAGAAAATGTCTATGCACTTAGGAATTCATCAGAAATTTATCCAGACCCTATTATATTTGGGGTAGGATTTATGGATATTACATCTTTAGAAAAATTAACAGGAAAAGGGCACTATACTAATGTAGTGTTTACTATAAAGGACGATGCAGATTTTGACTATATAAAAAGAACGATAGAAAGAGAGCTAAGACCTTATGGATTTATATCTATAGTAGAAAAGAAGGATCAAGAAAGCAATCTGCTTCTTACAAATGAAATGAAACAGCTTGAGGTCTCATCAACTATGCTTCCTCTAGTATTTCTAAGTGTTTCCTCTATGATTTTGTATATCATGATAAAAAGGATAGTTGAGCAGCAAAGAGGACAGATAGGAATATTAAAGGCCTTTGGATATTCTTCACTTAGCATTAGGATGCACTACACTAGCTACTGCATAGTGATAGGACTACTTGGAGGTATAATTGGAGGACTGTTTGGCCTAATATTTTATCAGCCACTTATGTCTCTTTACATGATGTTTTTTAATATGCCTATCCTAGAGGGACAGATATTAGTTTCTTATTTGTTTAGAAGTATAGCCATTTCAGTAGTATTTGCTATATTTGCTGGTTATAGAGGAAGTACTCAGGCTCTGCTTCTATCTCCTAGTGAGGCTATGAGAGAGAAAGAGCCTGTGCTTGGAAGTCGCTCGCTATTTGAAAAAATACCTCTATTATATAAGGCTTTGACGACAAAAGGCAAAATGGCTCTTAGAAATATATCTAGAAATCCAGCAAGAAGCTTTTTTGTATTTGTTGGGATAGCTTTTACTTTTACGCTTTCAGTTATTCCGTGGACCTTTATGGGGCAAGTCGATTCCATGCTTTTTGAGCGTTATGACGATGTGGAAAAATACGATGTAAAGGTAGCTTTGTCTGATTTAAATGCTTTGGAGAGCGTAGAAACAGAACTTACTAGACATAAAGAAGTTTACAGGGCAGAAGGAATGCTCGAGATTCCAGTTTTTTTTACAAATGAGCATATCAAAGAACCTGTATCAGTTATAGGACTAAAAGAAAATAGCAATTTATATACAGTTATAGATGACGATAAAAATCCAGTAAATATATATAAAGGTGGAGTAGTCCTATCAGAACGACTAGCAGACAAGCTAAGAGTAAAAACAGGAGACTATCTCACCATGGAAAGCCCTTACATGAGAGACAAGGATAAGAAGGAAAGCGTGAGGGTAATATCTACTGTAAAGCAAAATGTAGGAATAAACGGCTATATGGATATTGAGTATCTATCCGCGGTTTTAGGCTACTCACCTGCGGCAAATTCAGTTTTATTAAGAGCAAAGCCAAATACAGCGGCTGTGCTAAAAGATATTTATGAAGAGAGCCCTAAAATTACAGGCATAAATGACACGAACGAAATGATTGAAAAGCTGAAGAAATTTATGGGAAGCTTTATGGGCAGTATGTATTATGTAGCTCTTATAGCTATAGTTATGGGAGTGGCTATAATTTACAATTCCTATGTAATAATACTATCGGAGAGAAAACGAGAGCTTTCTTCACTTATGGTGCTAGGTATGAGTGAAAAGGAAGTGCTTTCTATAGTTACTTTTGAGCAGTGGTTCATAGCTATATTTGCGATGCTGTTTGGAATACCATTATCACAAAGTGCTGTAACTGCCATGGGAAAATCAGCTAGTACGGATATGTTTTCTCTAGCTGTGAAGCTGGACCTAAACTCTTTAATTATAGCATTTGTAGTAACTATTATTGCCATAGTACTGGCTCAGGTCATGGCATCTAGAAAAATTAAGCATTTGAATATAGTAGATGCTCTAAAATCCAATGAATAAGAGGTGACTTATGAAAAAATCCATTAAATTTATACTAATAGGCATAATAGCAGTGCTAGCTATAGGTTATACAGTTTACTCAATGACAAAGCCATTAG
Organism: Acetoanaerobium sticklandii; assembly: GCF_000196455.1. Classification (NCBI taxonomy): domain Bacteria; kingdom Bacillati; phylum Bacillota; class Clostridia; order Peptostreptococcales; family Filifactoraceae; genus Acetoanaerobium; species Acetoanaerobium sticklandii. The sequence continues at coordinate 252,688 of NC_014614.1, forward strand.
AAGTGAAAGCCACTAAAGTTGAAAAGGCTGATTTAATCAGTGATTTCAAAGAGGATGCTATAGTAGTATCTGAGGACAGCTATACTATAAGCCCGCCATATGATGCAAAGCTCACCTTCATAGTAGAGCAAGGCGCGAATGTGAAGTCAGGAGAGCTTATTGCGAGTATGGATGATGTTGATTTAAAAAATCAGAAAAGTCAGCTCAGCGCTCAGCTAAAATCCGTAGGTGGTCAGCAGGCAATGTCAAAATCTCCAGTCTATGATTCTCAAGTTGAGAGTCTAAATATAGCTATAGCAATGGGAAAAGACCAAATAGCAAGGCTAGAGACGAGCTATGAAAGAGCAAAGGCGCTTTATGACAGTGGAGCTATACCTAAGGTGGAGTTTGAAGCTGCTGAAAATGCTCTTCACGATGCAAAAAATCAAGTGAAGCTAAAAGAAAGCGAGCTAGCCCTCATATATGAATCAGCGGCAGAAAAGCCAGGAACAAGCACTTACTATTCAGGCCAAAAAGAAGCTCTACAGGCTCAGATACGCACAATCGATGAAAAGCTAGCTAAAACAAAAATCTATGCACCTGCTAGTGGAGTAATTACAAAATCAAATGCAAAATCAGGAGCCTTTGTATCCACTATGACTCCTATAATCGAGCTTTCCTCAGCAACACAAACTGTTGCTAGGGCAAATGTTTTAGTTCAAGATGCAGCTGCTCTAAAACTAGGGCAAAATGTCACAGTGACTCAAAAAATTAGAAATGAAGAAAAGCATTATCCTGGAACTATAGTAAAAATAAGCGACTATGCAAATACAATGCAGTCTCCACTTGGACTTGAGGAGCAAAGGGTAGAGGTAGATGTGGCTTTTCAAAGTGAGGAGAAGCTGTTTTTAGGATATGATTTGAGCCTAACTATAGAGACTATGAGAAAAAATTCTGTCATAGCCCTTCCGAAAACGACTGTTTTTGAAATAGATGACAAGAAATACGTATGGAAAATAGATGGGCAAACCCTAAAAAAACAAGAGGTAGAAACTGGCTATGAATCTGATTTTGACTACGAAATAACTCAGAGCTTAAGTGAGGGCGACCTTATAATACTAGATCCTAATGATGCTCAGCTAGAGGAAGGAAAGAAAGTGAAATACTAAACTAAACTGGTATAGTTATCAGAAAAGTGTGGCTTCTTTATTGCATATTAATAGAAGGTAGAGTATATTTAATATATAAGAAATTTTCCAAATAATTGCAAGGAGGATCACATGCAGCACTATTCCAGAGAGAAAAAAGGTCTAAAAATCCTTAATTTATTATTTTATTTATTGATGATAGGAGCCAATGCCTTAGCAAACACAAATATATTCGGTCAAGCTACTACTGAAGAAATATCAGCAAAATACAGCAATCTATTTACTCCAGCAGGCATAACCTTTGCCATTTGGGGCGTTATATATATTATGCTAGGCTATTTTGTGCTTTACCAGCTAGGGAAAAACGGATATGGAGCTAGAAAAGAAGCAACTGAAAAAATAGGTCTCTGGTTTATAGTATCTTGTATATTGAACGGACTTTGGTTGTTTTTCTGGGCTTTTGATATGATAGGACTAAGCATGATAGCTATGATAGCGTTGCTTATAGTGCTTTATCTCATCTACTTTAGAGTATATACAGTAGAAGCCTATCTTTACAACGATGAGAAAAAAGGATTTTTACTTCCGTTTTCTCTATATACAGGGTGGATTTCAGTTGCAACAATAGCAAACTTTGCTGCCTTTGTTAAGTATATGAACTGGAACCTGTTTAATCTTCCTGAGGCTCTATGGGTATCTATAGGAATAGCAGTGGCTGTGCTTGTAAATCTCTTCTTCATAACTATGAGAAAAGATAAGGCGTTTGGATTTGTGGGAATCTGGGCACTAGCAGGAATAGTATATGCCAGATATCTGGATGGAAATCTCATGCCAGTAGGGTATGTGGCAGGAGTGGCAATATTTGTACTGCTTGCTGTAATAATAAATAGCCATGGAAGAAAGTCACATTCAAACTAGATATTATAAGTTAGTGATAAGGGTTTAAAATAAAATGATGAAATTATAAAATTTTAAAAAGAGTCAGTATGAATGATATCTCCACAAAAATTAGGTGGAGGGACTTCGTACTGACTCTTTTATTAATAGTATAATTGTGGGTAAAACAAAAGTTCTCTATTGTATACGGTTACTATTTTAAGCTTCTGAGATATTAGATTCAATTGTCTCTTCTTCTATTGTGATTTTTTCATGTTCTATTTTATTCTCGTGCATTATTTTAATAAAGTGCTCCCCATCTATTATTGACACCTCAAGGAGAGTTTCTGCTATAAGGTCAAGCTTCTCTCTGTTTTTAGTGAGCATCTGCTTAGTTTCGTTAAATAACTCTTCGGCTAAGGCTTTAGCGTCCTTTATATAGTCATCGTTTGGTCTAGACATGCCTAGCACATCTAGATTTATAACGCTATCGTGCATTCCCCAAGATTTAATTATAGAGGATATAATCATAGTGGCTTGCTCGATGTCGTTTACTGCTCCAGTTGTTATATCGTCTTCGCTCTTAGCAATGATAGTCTCTGCAGCTCTTCCACCATAGAGCATCTTTACTCTATTTTTCATATCGGCTTTGCTAGCTAGGCCTTCTTTAGGTTCATTTAGAGTATAGCCTCCAGCTCCTGAAGTAGTAGGGATGATGCTGACTTCTAGTACAGGCTGTCCTAGAAGGTGACCAACTATAGCATGACCTGCCTCATGATAGGCTACGATTTTACGCTGGCTATCTGATTCCAAAGGCTTGTCTTTTTTATCTCCCTTGATTAGGATTCTAAGGTAGGCTTCATCGATATCAGTTTGCTCTATTACCTCATGACCGTTAATTACAGCCTTTATAGCGGCCTCATTCATGAGATTTTCAAGCTCAGAAGGACTAAAGCCTATGGTTTTTTTTGCGAGGTTTTCTATTATTACACTTTCAGATATTTTTTTACTTTTTACATAAAGCTCAAGTATGCTCATACGCTCATTTCTATCAGGAAGAGGAACAGCAAGCTGTCTGTCAAATCTACCTGGACGAGTAAGTGCGGGGTCTAAATCTTGAAGCCTATTAGTAGCGGCTATAGTAATTACAGCTTCATTGCCACTAAAACCGTCGAGCTCATTTAGCAGTGCGGTTAGAGTTTTGTCATCCTCAGAGGTTCCTCTGTTTTGACCTCTAGCACCACCGACTGAGTCTATCTCGTCTATAAATACTATGCAGGGAGCATTTTTTCTAGCTGTCTTGTAAAGCTTTCTAACTCTTCGAGCACCCAGACCTACGTATAGCTCCACAAAGTCTGAACCGTTAACCTTGAAAAATGGAACTCCAGCTTCTCCGGCTATGGCTTTTGCCATTAAAGTTTTACCTGTACCGGGAGGACCGTAAAATATTACACCATTAGGAAGCCGCGCCCCTATATCGTTATATTTTTTTGGATTTTCTAAGAAGTCCAAAATGTATTTTGAATCGTTTTTAAGTGAGCTATAGCCTGCTATATTGCTAAAATTAGTATCAGGCACCTTGGTTGTGATTTCATTTTCTTTTGGGTCCATGCCTCGCTGATAAAATACTAAAAAGCCCATGATTAAAGCCACTGGGAGCATAATCTGGAAGGTGGATAAAAGAAAATAAACCAAATCATTTGGAGGATTAAAGCTAAATACTCTTATTCCCTTTGCAAGAAGCTCTGAGCGAAATTCTGGATAGGCAGGATTTTCTGTTATGAACTTAAATTTCCCATCTTTAGGGAGTATTTTAGCATCCACAGAAGTTTCTTTGGTTTTATCAAGGTCCTCAAGCAGAAGTTCGTAATCCTCATCAGGAGTTATCTTTTGAGAATTTAGATATTCTAAAGTAGGGAGGAATTGCATATTGCTGTTATTTGAGCTTAAAAATACATATTCTACTTGATTTTTTTCAATCATCTGCTGGAACTGAGTGTAAGGAATATATGAAACCTCATCCTTTTTATCTTTTTGAAGCTGAATATTGCCGTACATTGCCAAGCTGTAAACCATAAACATAACTATTATTATGAAAGAAATTCTTCGTTTGGTAAGCTTTTTCTTAATTTTTTCAAGCTTTTCTTTTCTACTCATTTTTCATCACCTTTTTTGTAAATAGATAGTTTTATTATACACTATTTAAAGAAGAGAGAGATAATTATCCAATCTTTCTTTAAAAATTAGCCGCGTTATGTCATAATCTAATGAGATGATTTATTATGAAGTTTAATTGGAGGACAAATATTTGAGAATTATAGATATGAAAGGGATAATAAAAGGTCAGGATGTGCCTAAAATTGCATACAGACCGGTTAAGTCTCTAGAAGATAGAATATATTTTGAAAAGGTTCAGGGCACTTTAGAGGAGCAGTGGACAGAAGGTATATACAGATATGATATAGCTGAGCAAAAGCTGACAAGGGTGGATACTGGAGAGCATTCAAATAATCCGTCCATGTATGATATAGAGGTGCCAGGCTCATATGAAGATGTACTAGCGATAAAGGATATGGATTATATCTACTACTGTGTATCATCTGAAGCAGAGAAAGAGCAGATACTGAGTTTCTTTAGGCTTAATCTTGAGTCAGATACCCAAGATGACATAATTAACTTTAGCTTTTCAAAGGATGAGTATGTTTATAAGGGACTTGAGATATTGACTGAGGGCTATTTTATATTTACGCTTTCGGATGCCAAGACGCCTTTTGAAAGCAACCAGTATGACAAGGTCTACCTAGTGGATGTAGATGAAAGAAGAATTTATGAGATTCACGACCTGTTATTTAAGCTCACAGCTGGAAAAAGAGAAGTAATAGGCAAGGAAGTAAAATACCTGCTAGTTGAAGAGGTCTATCTATCAGAGGAAGAGGAGCTAGAGCTTCTTTTATCAGATGATGTAGAGCTTGCTATAGATATACCAGAAGAGATGACTGAGGATTTTGTATTTAAGAACAGCCTTAGGATATTGCCGTTTCAAAACTTTTTAAACCTAGTAAAATCAGGTAGCAGATATTATGAGTACAAGGTGCTAGACAGCATATTTATGGACGGCGTAATCAGAATAGTAGGAGAAACACCAAACATGCTTTACTACAAGAAAAACAAGCATGAGCATGTCCTGAAATCAAGCCGTGATTTTAATGAGAGAAGACTAAAGGGCAAAGAAGAAATTTTCTCTATTGATAAGGAGTCCCTCAATATTTCAAAGATAATGGAGCTTGGGGATAAGAGCCTGCTTGCATTTGAGGATGAGACGGTATATGAGATAGAAGAGGACGATGAAAAGGTTAAAATAGCATCCACAAGAGGAGATAGCTTCTCTTTTGAGTATGAAAAGGATGTATCTGATATAGAGGCAAAGGAATATTTCTACGATTTATTCAACCACAGATACCTAGTGATAGGGGTAATTAAGAGCAAGGATAAATTTTCAGGGAGCTTTCTAAAAATAGTGGATATGTATGAAATAGAAGAAGACAGAAAGTGCGAGGACCTTTTTATCATAGACGATACAGTATTTATTGGATAGGGCGTGGGATAGTATGCCTAGTAGAATTGAAATTTCTGTGCGCTCTTTGGTAGAGTTTGTGCTTAGAAGCGGAGATTTGGGAGCGAGCAGTAGCTTTTCGCCAACTAGAATGCAAGAAGGCATAAGGATACATCAACAGCTCCAGCAGATTAAGGGGAGATACATTGAAAAAGAGCTACCTCTTAGACTGGATATCAAAGTAAACGATATAGACTTTCGCATATCTGGGAGAGCTGATGGCTTGATGCTGGATGAGGGTTTTTATATCATAGATGAAATCAAAAGCACGGCTAAAAGCCTGAGCAATTGTGAAGAGGAAGAGGTTCACTTGGCTCAGGCTAAATTCTATGCCTATATTTATGCTCTAGATAACAAGCTAGATAATATAGGTGCAAATGTAACCTATTACAGCCTCCATGATGAGGATATAAAAACCTTTGAGCATGAATACGAAAGAGAAGAGCTAGAAACCTATGTGACTCATATCCTGCATAGCTATAGCTTGTTTTGCATGCTACTTGAAAGGCTAAAGGACGAAAGAGATAAAAGCATACTTACTTTAGAATTTCCTTTTGATTCATATAGAAAGGGTCAAAAGAAAATGATAAATGACGTATATAGAGCTATCAGTCAGAAAAAGAGACTGTTTGTAAAAGCACCTACAGGCATAGGAAAAACAATATCAACCATTTATCCTGCACTTAAAAGCTTAATATATGAAGACAATGAAAAGATATTTTATCTTACCTCAAAGACCATAAATCGCGAGGCGGCATCGGATACCTTGATGCTCTTAAAAGATGCAGGGCTAAGCGTAAGAGCCATAGCCCTTACTGCAAAGGACAAAATCTGTCCTTATGGAAGCTGTGATTTAAATGCCTGTGATTATGCAAGAGGGCATTTTGACAGGATAAATTCGGCTATCTATGATATTTTGGAAACTCAAGATATCATAACTAGGGATGTGATACTCAGCTACAGTGAGTCTCATAAGGTATGCCCCTTTGAATTTGCCCTTGATATCTCGCTTTTTTGCGATGTGATTATAGGGGATTACAATTATGCCTTTGATCCTGCTGTTTACCTAAAAAGATTTTTTGCCGAGCAAATGGGAAAATATATATTTCTTATGGATGAATCTCATAATTTCATAGATAGAGCTAGAGATATGTTTTCAGCTTCTATAGAAAAAACAGCCTTTCTAGACCTTAGAAAGCTTATAAAATCAGCAATTAAAGACCATACTATGATTCCTAAGGAGCTTTCTGATGTTTTAAAATCAATAGGACATATCAATGCAGGGTTTTTAAAGCTTAAGCCAGAGCAAGCGAAGACAGAGTTTTCTCAAAAAGCTTTGCCAGAGAATTTAATAAAGGCAATAAGGGGCTTTATAGAAAACTCAGATTATTATTTTAGTGAGTATCCAAATGCAAATGAAGAGGCTTTTTATCAGGATTTACTGAGTTTATATTTTGAAGCCCATGCATTTATAAGAATTGCTGAGCTTTATGATGAAAGATACACTATGATAGGATATCAGTATGATAAAAATTTGAGAATCAAGTTGTTTTGCATAGATCCTTCAGCTCTTGTAAAGGATGCACTTAGCAGATGCACTAGCCTTATTGCATTTTCTGCCACTCTTATTCCAGCATCTTACTATATAAGTATGATGGGAGGGCTAGAGGACGCAGTATATCTTATGCTAGACAGTCCCTTTAATCCTGAGAGACTAAAGGTTATGATAGATTCAAGCGTATCTACTAGGTACTCCCATAGACAGCGCTCTATTGATAGGGTAGTGCAGAGAATTCACTCAGCAGTAAGCTCTAAAAATGGGAATTACATAGCTTTTTTTCCTTCCTATGAATACATGAATCAAATTTATGAAGAGTTTTCAAAAGCCTACGAAGAGATTGAATGCATAGTTCAAGAAAGAAGCTTTACTGAGCTTCAAAGAGAAGACTTTTTAAAGCGGTTTGTAGACCAGAATACTCACGTGATGGTAGGCTTTGCAGTTATGGGAGGAGCTTTTTCTGAAGGAATAGATTTAAAAGGAGATAGACTTTCTGGAGCAATAATTGCAACTGTAGGACTACCAGGGATTTCATATGAGCTAGATTTGATTATGGAATATTTTAATAACGAAGGGAAAAATGGCTTCGATTATGCCTATAGATATCAAGGCATGAACAAAGTAATGCAAAGCGCAGGCAGAGTCATTAGGACTTCATCGGATAAAGGCTTTATACTTCTGCTTGATGATAGATTTTTAGAAGCTAGCTATCAGAATCTCATGCCTAGAGAGTGGCTGGATTTTGAAAGAGTAAGCAGTCCTTTGGAAATCAAAAATAGCTTGGAACAATTTTGGCAAGAAGAAAAGTAGAAATAGAGACAAATAGAAATAATTAACGAAGCAACTAAAAAAGCGATTATAGAGGTGATAAAAAAAGATTGATATTTGGGATATGAAATTACTACATGTGAGGTGGGGCAATGGGTATATTGGTGTTTTTATATGGACTGATATTTGGGAGCTTTTATAATGTTGTGATATATAGGATACCTGCAGACAAAAGCATAGCAAAAGGCAGGTCGATGTGTGGTAGCTGCAACCATACATTAGCTGCAAAGGATTTGGTTCCTGTACTTAGCTGGGTATTTTTAAAAGCAAAATGTCGCTACTGCGGTTCAAAGATATCTATGAGATATCCTATAATAGAGCTAGTTACAGGACTATTATTTTATATTGCCTATGCCAGCTCAGGCTCTATATGGGAGTTTTTATTTTATGTCAGCCTTTGGTCCATGCTACTTATTACAGCAATGATAGATTACGATGAAATGATAATATCTGATGCGGTACTTCTTGTATTTACGGTAGTAGGATTAGTTTCGATTTTAGGAATGAAAGCAGGATTACTCACTAGAGTCTATGGACTTGCCTTTGGATTTGGCTTTTACTTTGCAATTTATTATGTAGCAAAGCTGATTTATAAAAAGGAGGCCTTTGGCTTTGGGGATGTCATGCTTATGGGAGCACTAGGCATATTTATGGGATTTAGAGATACTGTTTTAACGAGTATACTTAGCTTTTATGTAGCTCTTATCATAATAGTAATAATGAAAATATTTGGAAAGAAAACAGGGCTTAGGCAGGAGATTCCTTTTGGACCATATATATGTATAGCTGCGTTCTTAGTTTCGCTTTATGGGGATGAGATAGTAAATCTTTATCTCAATTTGTTTATGTAGATGATTAAGAAAGCCTCACTCTTCACACAATGTAGCATGTGGACGAGTGAGGCTTTTTAAATTTAAGCATGCACTTATTTAAAATCTATAACTACAAGCTCTGGATTGTTGAACATTCTAAAAGGAAACAAACTGTTTCCAAGTCCTCTACTGACTATCATTGTAGTTGGCCCTGAGGTATAAGCACCTGCATCGTAAGCAGGCAGGATGCCTTGATGTGGAGCTATTACACCACCTAGCATAGGGAGTCTTAGCTGACCGCCGTGGGCATGTCCAGTTAAAACTAGGTCATAGCCAGATTCTACGTAGTCATTAAAATGTTCAGGTCTATGAGATAGCAAGATGTTGTATACCATGTCATCTAGGATTTCCAAGCTGTTTTTAAATTCTGTTTCTCTGCTTGCTCTGTCATAGGATATAGGGTCGTCCACTCCTTTTATCTGAACAGGGATATCGTTATAATAGTAGGTATCGCAAGCATTTTCTAGTGTGACGATATGAAGCTCATCGAGCTTTGACTTTAAAGCATAGCCGTTATCACCAAAATCATGGTTTCCATTTACTCTATAGACAGTATAGTTTTTGGATAATGCATCCATAAGAGTGAGGGCGTTTTGATGGCCTTTTCTTCTGCCGTCTACTAAATCTCCTGTAAATACTATCAAATCTGGTTTAATCTCATTTATTTTTTCAATAATTTTTTCTTGATTTTTTCCAAAGCTTTTATTGTGCAAATCACTAAGATGAAGTATCCTAAGCCCTGATAACTCATCATAGGGTATTTCAAATGTAGTTATATCAAGGGCATTATTACCATGATAAAGTAGAAAAGGCAATAATAGCATCAATGAAAGTAAGGGGTATAGCCTTTTTTTCTTTTTCATTTAAAAACCTCTGCTTCCTCCGCCGCCGCCGGAGCTTCCACCACCACCGAAGCTTCCGCCACCAAAACCACCGCCAGAGCCGCCTCCTCCAAAACCACCAGGAAAGCCTCCAAAACCTCCACCACCAAATGGGCTTGAGTTTCTGTAGGATCTGCGTCTTCCACCTCTTCCGCCTCCGTTACCGACTATAATTAAAAAGAGAATGAAAAGGATTATCCCAGTAGATAAAAAACTGCTGTCATCATCATCTGACATAGGCTCGGCTATTGGTCTTTCGACGATATTTGTGTATATTTTTTCGCTGTCATATCCGTATTCTAGATTGACTCTATCAGTTACATCGTAAAATATTTGAAGGAGTCCTTTGTTGTAGTCACCCTCTGATAAAAATGGAGTGGCTCTATCTAGTATCTGCCCGACGGTTCCATCGGTTATAGCGCCCTCTAGTCCATAGCCTACTTCGATTCTTATCTTTCTTTCTTCTAAAGCCAGAACAATAAGGACTCCGTTATCGAGCTTGGAATCTCCTATTTTCCATTTTTCAAATAGCTCTACAGCATAGGTTTCTATATCTAGGCCTCCCATGTCAGGGACTGTAGCTACTACTACCTGAGGCTTTTCTTCCAGTGCTTCATAGTTTAAATTCACTGAGCGTATGAAGGTTTTTACATCCTCACTTAATAACCCTGCATAGTCTGCATGATAAAACTCTGTAGTAGGGGAGGGCATCTGAGCATAGCTAGTACTAGTAAAAACTAAAAGTATAGCAGCTGTCAGGCTTAGAAGTCTTAATACTAATTTTTTATACAAATCACTTTTATATATGGCTCTATAATCAATTTCATTCAAGGCTTCTCACTCCAATTTATGGATTAGTTAAATCAACTTTTGGTGCTGTTTCCGCTCCATCAGCTGCTTCAAAGTATGCACGCTCGTCAAAGCCCATCATTCCAGCTATTATTACAGTTGGAAATCTTTTGATTTTTCTGTTGTAGTCAGCAACTGTTTCGTTATACCTTCCTCTTTCTACACTGATACGATTTTCAGTGCCTGCAAGCTCATCCATAAGTCTAGTAACGTTTTCGTTAGAACGAAGCTCAGGATAGTTTTCCATAACTACTAACAATCTTCCTAAGGCTCCTTCAAGCTGATTTGAGGCTTCTACTTGCTCATCTACAGTAGATGCTCCAGCCATAGCAGCTCTTGCATCAGCTATTTGTCCAAACACCTCTTGCTCTTGGGCCATAGCTCCCTTTACAGATTCTACTAGATTTGGAATCAAATCATAACGTCTTTGAAGCACAGTCTCCACATTAGCCCATTGCTGATCAGCGTTTTCTGAGAGAGTCACAAGATTGTTGTATGAGCCAATCAGTGGCATTACTAAAAGCCCCGCTATCACAACTAGAGCAATAATTACTCCTAATATACCTTTTTTCATCAGTCATTCCTCCTAAAAGAATAGGTGATATTCACCTTGATAATGGTTACACTTACCTTATAAATATATCCATTACTTAGTAAAACTAACAGCTTAGTGCTAAGCTGCCTAGAATGCGATTATAGCACTGTGAGTATTTGAAATGTTTAAAAATTATTAACAAAATATTACAAATATATAACTATTAGCTTGTATATACTTTTATAATACAAATAACATCGTTTAGTTTTAAACTAGAGATTTGAAATATAGCTTATAAGATTATTAGTCTCAAATATATCTTAAGCAGCTATGATATAATAAATAGAAGAAACAAATGTTTTGCTTATGAGCCATAGGAGGAAGATTATGATTAAAATAATAACTTCAAGAGCTGGCTATGGAAAGACCAGCAGCTTATATAAAGAAATACTAGAAAAGGATAAAAATGCAGAGGTAGCTTATCTTATGGTACCTGAGCAGTTTACTCTTCAAAGTGAGCTGGCTCTTATGGATAAAGTAGACTCAAAAGGACTAATTTACGCACAAGTTATGAGCTTTGAGCGTTTGTCTAGATTAGTACTATCGAGGGTAGGCGGATTAAAAAGACCATATATAGATGAAATAGGAAAGCATATGGCTCTTAGACTTATATTTGATAAGCATGAGGATAGTCTTCCAATGTATAAAACGGCCTACAAAAAAGAGGGCTTTTTAAGTGAGCTATCCCATACGCTTTCAGAGCTAAAAAAGATGGCTGTACCTCCTTCGTTATTACTAGATAAATCAAATCAAATAGAAAACAATGCCCTTTTAAAGCAAAAATTGTTTGAGATAGGCTTTATTTACAATGAGTTTTTGAATTACATGCAGGACCAGTATATAGATAATGAAGACAGAATAAGTCTGTTAGCTGAAAAAATTAATCTCTATAAAGAAATTTCAAATGCTAGTTTTTATTTCGATAGCTTTACTGGCTTTACAGCTTTGGAGCTATCAGTGATAGAGCAACTAGCTCAAATGGGCACTTCTCTTTGCTTTGCCCTGACTTATGATGAAACTTCAGCTGACAAAGATGTATTTTCTCCTACTAGCCTAACCATAAATCAGCTAAAGGCTATAGCAAAAGCTACAGGCAGTGAATTTGAAATCGAAGCTTTAGTGAATGAAAGCACTAAGTCTAAGGAAATAAGATATATAGAAAAGGCTCTTTACGATTATAAAGCGCCTTCATATAAAGAGAAAATTAAAGATGTGAAGCTGTTTGAGGCTCTTGATATGGAAAAGGAAGCAGAGCACTGCGCTCTTGAGGTGCTGTCATTAGTTAGGGACTTTGGCTATAGATTTAAGGATATCTTAATCATTACTCCTATGCCTCACCTCTATGCAGGTCCTATCAGCAGAGTTTTTACTAGGCTTGAGATACCTCATTTTATAGATGTAAAAAGAGATATAATGAGCAGTCCTCTTATCACTCTGATTTTTTCCTATCTGGATATGCATATCAAAAATCTTCGCTATGAGGATGTATTTAGTTTTCTCAAGTCTGGCTTTACTCAGCTAGACGAAAGCCAGTATATGCCCCTTGAAAACTTTGTTCTAAAGTGGGGCATAAAAGGCAGAATGTGGCTAGATGAAAATAGATTCAGCGAAGAAAGATTTTTCGACCAGTATGATTCAAGTGAGTATAAAGAAAAAATCAAAACAGCTAAAGACTATCTTGTGAGCTTATTTGAATTAAACAAAAAAAGCTTTAAAGGCTCGGGAACGGGACCTAGCTATGCCAAGGCTTTATTTGGATTTTTGACTGAAATAAAAGCTCAGGACCAGCTTGAGATATTCGTAAATAGATTAAGAGAAGAAAATGCTTTTGACTATGCCAATGAAAACGCCCAAATATGGAATATAATCCTAGATACTCTAGACCAGCTAGTAGAAATTATGGGTGAAAAACCTATGAGCCTAGAGGAGTTTAGAAATATACTTTACGAGGGCATCAAGCAGCATGAGATAGGCATAATTCCGCCTGCCTTAGATCAGGTTATAGTTGCAACCCTAGATAGAAGCAGAAGCACAGCTATTAAAGCTCTGTTTTTTATGGGACTTAACGACACCTATGTACCTCATGTGGGAAAGGACAGCCCTATACTTCTAGATGATGACAAGAAAAAGCTAAAAGACCTCGGAGTAAATCTACCATCTGAGCTAGACAATGCCATGTCAGATGAGACTCTCTCCATCTACAGTGCACTGTCAAAGCCAAATGACAAGCTATTTCTAAGCTACAGTCTATCAGGAGGAGAGGATAACAAGGCTCTTAGACCTTCCACTATAATAAATAGGCTCAAGACTTTATTTCCAAACTTACATGAACGCTCATCTTTGTCAGATACTAGTGTTTTTAGCTATATATCAACTCCTGACTACAGCTTTGGAAAGCTAGCAGGAGAGCTGAGAGATTTAGTAGAAGAAAAACATCTTGATAAGGACTGGCTATCACTATATAGCTGGTATATAGATAACGATGGCTGGGAAGCTAGAAGACAAAGACTTCTCGATAATTTGTTTTATAAAAATCAGCAGGAATACATCACTCCTACTCAAGCAAAGCAGATTTACGAGGCTCCGTTTAAAGCGAGCGTAAGTAGGCTAGAAAGGTTTGCAAAATGTCCGTTTGACCATTTTGTGCAGTATGGTCTAAAGCCAGAGCCTAGAAAAGTTCATGAGATAGGACCACCAGAGCTAGGGACTATATTTCACAGTGCTATAGAGGATTTTGCAAAGCTTGCCAATAACAAGGCTAGCCTGCCACTACTTTTAGACAAAAAAACCTGTGACGAGCAAATTGATAAGCTAATAGAAAACTGTGTATCTGACCATATCAAGATACTCATGGATAACTCAAAACGAAATGCCTATATGATGAAGAAAATAAAAAAAGTAGGAAGACGTGCCGCTTGGACTATGGTAAACCAAATGAGCAAGGGTAGGTTTGAGCCTTATGATTTTGAGATGAAATTGCCACCTATAGTGCTTGATTTAGGTGAATATGGCACTATAGAGCTAACTGGTCAAATAGATAGGGTAGATATTTTAGATGAAAATGAAAAAACCTATGTCAAAATCATAGATTATAAATCCAGAGAAAAGAAATTTAGTCTTTCAGATGCTTACAATGGGCTAGATATTCAGCTCATAGTGTATTTGGAATCGGTGCTAGAGCATCTGCCTAGCCTTAAAAAGACCAAAGCCTATCCAGCAGGAGCTTTTTATTTCCCTATAGTGGATAAGCTCATAGAGTCTGACTTAACAGATGTAGAGGAAATAGAAAAGCAAATTGCAGGCAAGCTAAAGATGCAGGGCATAGTTTTAAAGGATATAAATATAATTAAAGCCATAGATGCAGATATAGAAAACGAAGGTAGCGTAATAGATGTAAGGGTAAAGGATGAGGATATAAAAAGTGAAAATGCTCTTAGCGAGGAGGAATTTACAGCTTTATTAGACCATGTTATGGAGCTTGTAAAGGATATGTCGAAGGAGATACTAGCTGGAAATATATCTATACATCCTTACAGCGATAAACAAAAAGCTCAGTGTAGCTACTGTGAGTATTCGAGTATGTGCAAATTCGATACTTTGTTTGAAGGAAATACCCACAAGACTGTAAAGGCATTAAAGGACAAGGAAGTAAAAGAATTATTAATGAAGAAGGAGGGAATCTAGATGGCATGGACAGATGCTCAGCAAAGTGCAATAGACAGTAGAGGAGAAAATCTTCTAGTGTCAGCGGCGGCAGGCTCAGGAAAAACAGCCGTACTGGTTCAAAGAATCATAGATATAGTGCTAAATGAAAAAGTAGATGTTCAAAACCTCCTCATAGTTACTTTTACAAATGCAGCGGCGGCTGAAATGAAAGATAGAATACAAAAGATGCTCATGCAGAGGATGCTTGATAATCCACAGGAGAGCCACTATCTAACCAAACAAATTCAAAATCTGCCTAGAGCCTCTATTAGCACTATGCATTCATTTTGTATAGATATATTAAGGCGTAACTTTCATATGCTAGACTTAGATCCTTCTTTCAAAATAGCAAACAACGCCCTTGTTTCTATTATGAAAACTCAAGCTATGGAGAGCTTGTTTGATGAAGCCTACGACTCAGATGATGTTCTGTTTTTATCCTTGGTTGATAGCTACGGGGGAACTAAAGACGATAAGAAGCTAAGCGACCTCATAGATAAGGTATACAATTTCATCCAGAGCCAGCCCTATCCACTAAAATGGCTAGAAAGTGAAGCTGAAAGCTTTAATATATCGAGCTTTGATGAGCTTTCTACAAGTAAGTGGATGCAGGTAATTAAAGACGACATAAGAATCAAGCTAGATGCAGCCTATGATGCAGGCAAGAAAGCTATAGAGCTTTGTAAATTAGAAGGAGGGCCCCTTCCTTATTTAGCGGCTATTGAAGATGATTTGCTACTTATAGATGATTTGAAATCCAAGCTAGAGCAGTCCTTTGCAGACTTTATACAGGCTATAGCAGAAGTGAAGCACAGCAGATTTGCAGCAATTTCTAAAAAAATGAAGGAAGAGCTAGATGTTGCTTTAGTTGATGAAGTAAAGGCTATAAGAGATACGGATATAAAAGCTAGCGGTATCAAAGCCATCCAAAAATCAATAAAAAACATATCTCAGGGATTTCAGTTAGAAGATATCAAAAATCTCTATCCTCTTATGAAAGCTCTTTACAAAACTGTAGCAAGATATGACGAGCTATATTCTGAGATAAAGTTAGCAAATTCAGTCTTAGACTTCTCGGATTTGGAGCATTATGCTCTTAGATTGCTGGAAAATGAAGCTGTAAGAGAGGATTTAAGAGCTAAATACACCTATATTTTCTTTGATGAATATCAAGACAGTAATATTGTTCAGGAGACCATAATCTCGGCAATAAAAAGAGAAGATAATTTATTTTTAGTAGGAGACGTAAAGCAGTCCATATATAGATTTAGATTAGCTGACCCTACCTTGTTCATAGATAAATACCATTCCTATGCAAAAGCTGACGATAGGCCCAATAAAAGAATTGATTTATCAAACAACTTTAGAAGTAGACCGGCAATACTCGAATTTATCAACGATATATTTTCAGCTATTATGAATGAAGACTTAGGAGAGGTGGCTTATGACGATTCAGCCAAGCTAATTCCTGGAATGGATTTTCCTGTTGAGAAAAACAAAGTGGAGCTTGTAGTGCTTGAAAATCATAAGCTAGAAGAAGACGATGAGCTAGCTGAGGATGCAGATATGGATAACCCTGAGCTAGAGGCGATGTATGTATCATCTAGAATCAAGGAGCTGCTAGGCAAGGAGCATTACAATCCAAAAGCTAAGGAGTTTCAAAAAATAACCTATAGAGATATTGTGATTCTCATGCGCTCACCCAAAAGCAGTATTGCAGCTTTTGAAAAAGTCCTTAAGGACGATAGGATACCTTGCTATGTGGATTACAGTGCTTCATACTACGATGTGCTAGAGGTAAAGCTCTTTATAGATTTGCTTAAAATCATAGACAATATAGAGCAAGATGAAGCTCTTCTAGCTGTTATGAATTCTTCTATAGGAGGCTTTAGTCTAGATGAAATCATCGAGATAAGAGTAGCTTATAAAAAAGGAGCCATATATCAGGCCTTGCTTTCTTATATGGCGGACAATGATAATGAGCTTTCAATAAAAATAAATACTTTCCTAGACAGAATTAAGACCTATCGCTTTAAGGAAAAGCTCCAAAGACTAGATGAATTTTTATGGTATCTGATGAATGACACAGGCTATTATAGTGATTTGGCGGCTATGCCAGGAGGACAGATGAGGCAGGAAAATCTAAAAGCTCTGCTCGATAAAGCCTCGGAATTTCAGTCAAACACTACAAATGGACTTTTCAACTTCCTGCATTATATAGACAAGCTTCTAAAGGACAAAGGAGATACTCAGGAAGCCAAAGCTCTCAGTGAGAGCGAGGATAGAGTTCGAATCATGAGTATACACAAAAGCAAGGGACTTGAGTTTCCTGTTGTTTTCGTATGTGGACTGAGTAAAGGCTTTAATAAAGCTGATTTTAAGCAAGATATCATGCTTCACAATTCCCTAGGTATAGGACCTAAATATGTAGATCTCGATAAAAACGTCTACAGAGAATCTCTTCCAAAGACAGCCATAAAAATCCAGTCGAATAAAGAAATGCTATCTGAGGAACTGCGAATCCTTTATGTTGCTCTTACTAGAGCAGTAGATACTTTGATAATGGTGGGAAGTGTAAAGGATATAGAAAAGCTAGCGACAAGGGCAAGTAAATCAACTAGCACTAGCTATCTACTGTCACAGAGCAACTATCTTTCATGGATGCTCATCGCCCTGTATAAACATAGAGATGCATCGGCTCTTAGAGATTACGCTGTAAGAGAAGTAATAGAAGATGATACATCTTATAAATCGAGCTTTAAGCTTTCATTAGTAGCAAAATACGACCTGCTTAAGCTGTCTCAAAGAGAGCGAGAGGATATAGACAATATGGAGGCTATCTTAAGAGACTATAAAGCTGACTCTAGTGAAACCCTAAATCCTGAAGTGATATCTGTGATAAACTCTAGATTCAGCTATGAATATCCATATAAAGAGCAGACTATGCAGGTGTCCAAAACGAGCGCAACTATGCTTGCAAAATCAGTACTAGATGCTTCGAAAATCTCAGTAGTAATCCAAAGCATGCCTAGGTTCATGCAGAAAGTAAAAACCTTTAGTGCTTCACAACGAGGAACCCTCATGCATTTTGCTATGCAAAATATAAACCTAAATCAAGTAGCAAGTCCTAGTGAAATAGAAGACCAGCTTGATATGATGCATGTAAATGAGCTTCTTACCTCAGAAGAGAGAGCTTCTTTAGATTCTGAGATGCTTTATGAATTTTTCTGCTCCGAGCTAGGAAAAAGGATGCGTAGGTCTAAAAATGTAATAAGAGAAAATTCATTTATGCTAAAAAAAGACGAGGTGCTAGTAAGCGGAGTAATAGACTCTTACTTTGAAGAAGATGGCGAGTGGGTGCTAGTAGATTACAAAACGGACTATCTAGGGACAGACTCAAAGAAAGATAAAGCTGAAATGTACAGACCTCAGCTAGAGCTTTATAAAGAGGCTCTAGAGTCAAGCACAGACAAACCTGTAAAAGAGGCTTATATTTACTTGTTTGATATTCAAGAGGCAGTTAGGGTAATATAAAAAGGAATTTAAGCCTTAAAATTTTATAATTGTGTGAGATAAAAGTAAAATAGGGTAAAATATATATGGTAAACTGTGAATCAAATATGGGATAGTTCAGGATTATAGTTTATAATTAATTTAAATCCCTTATGAAGGAGAGAGAATATGGAGAAAATAGCTATCATTACAGATTCCACATCTGACCTTACTCAGGACATCATAGACAAATATGATATAAAGGTAATGCCACTTCAGATAATTTATCAAAGCAAAATATATAGAGACAAGGTAGATATTACACCAGAGCAGATTTACTCAGGTATGGAAAGAGAAGTTCCTAAGACTTCGCTTCCTCTTACGGCTGATGTGGTAAAGACCTTTGAACAGCTTAAGCAAGAGGGATATACTCATATTCTAGGTGCTTTTATTTCATCTGGACTGAGCGGTACCTACAATATGGTTAGAAATATGGCAAATGATTACAAAGATGATTTTGTAATTGAGCTTATTGATTCGAAAAATATTTCGTGGGGCTCAGGTTTTGGGATAGTTGATGCAGCAAAAGCAAGAGAAGCAGGAGCTAGCTTTGAAGACGTAGTAGCTGCGGCTAAGAAAGCTATCAAAAACACCAGATGTGTATTTGTGCTTCCTACATTATACTACCTTAAAAAAGGTGGAAGAATGGGAAGAGTAGAAGGTACAGTAGGAGATTTACTGAACATCAAGCCTATAGTAGGCGTAGATGAAGCAGGAGACGGCCAGTACTTTACAATCAAAAAAGTAAGAGGAAGAAAAAAATCTCTTACAGAATTATTTAATGTAATTCACAACCTTGTAAAGGACAAAGAAGCCTTTGAGGTTATAGTTCTAAGTGGTAACGCACCTGAAGAATCCACGGAAATAGCTGAAAAATTCAAAGCTATGCCAAACTGTAAATACGTGTTAGAAACTTCTGTAAGCCCTGTTATAGGCGTGCATACAGGACCTGGACTTTTGGCACTCTCAGTAAAATGTGACAGTGGAATGGATAATATAAAAGAAGACAAATAAGAGCCCTGGCAATATAGCAATCAAAGATTGCTGATAGGTGCTGAAACCTTGTTATTTTAACAATAATAGATAGGAATGATGAAAATAATGGAGCCATTTGCAGTGATATTGATGAGAAAAGATAGTGAGACGGGTTTTTTCGAGTCTGAAGTAGGAAGTTACAATATTCCTAGCATGGGAGAGTATTTAGAGAGTATTTTTGTGATAGACAAAGAGGAAGAGGACATGGTTCATCTTAGAATCACTACTGCAACTCCAGTGAAAGACTGGGAGTACTCAGCTATATACGATTACTATGATGAAGATAGAGTATCAGCTCTGGATTTTGTCATAAAAGTAGAGCCTATAGAAGATGATTACGATCCTCTATGGGAAGTTACATTTAAACTTCTAGACAATATAGAAGAAACAGAGGAGCAGATTCAAAAAATTCTAGAGACTCATCATATAGAGCTACAAGAGGTAATGCAGGAGATAAAAGATAAAGAGGAAGAATATAAATAGGCTGAATTACTTTATGCAAATTACTTGATAAAAAAACTAGTATCTTGTATAATTAAAAAAAAACAAAATATAGAAAATTCAGTTTACGAAAAGAAAATCGTCTTTATGGCCTTTCTTTTCAATGAATCAAATTCTTTATTATCTACGTAATAAGGACCATGTGATAAAATCTCATATGGTCTTTTTTTGTTTTTTAAAAAACTTTTAAGGAGGATTTTTATGATAACAAATGGTTTTACTTTTGTAGCTTTTTTAGTTTTATTAGCCGGAATTATAGTAATTGTAGAAAAGAAAAGCAACAGCAAAATTTTTAACTACATACCAGGTGTTGTAATGCTTTACTTCTTTGCAATGCTTCTAGCTACATTTGGATTATGGGAAAAAACAGACTCAGTAAATACCTACTATAAAGGAGTAAAAGACAATCTGCTTCCTGCGATGATTTTCTTAATGCTACTTAGATGTGACCTTAGAAAAATTTTCAAGCTTGGGCCTAAAATGCTTATTGGTTTCTTCTCAGCCTCTATAAGCATAGGAGTAGGGTTTGTAGTTTCGTATGCAATTTTTAAGGGCTTCTTCCCAGCCGATACTTGGAAAAGCTTTGCCGCTCTTGCTGGAAGCTGGATGGGTGGAACAGGAAATATGGCAGCTATTCAAGGAGCTTTAAATGTTCCGGATTCTGCTATGGGATACACTCTTTTGATAGATTCTATAGATTATTCTATTTGGGTTATGATTTTACTTGCTTTAGTGCCTTTTGGACATCTGTTTAATAAATGGACGAAAGCAGATACTAAGGTAATAGATGAAATAGGAAGAGAGCTAGAAAAAGATAAGGAAAATATGAGAACGACTATAGAGTTTTCTGACATGATTATTCTGCTTGGAAGTAGTTTAATGGTTTCTAGTTTATCACAGGCACTTAGCGTACACCTTCCGCAGAGCGATTTTCTAACTGTAGGTACATGGACAGTAATTATCGCTACAGTAATAGGAGTATTATGTGCACTGACTCCATTTGGAAAGCTTCCAGGTTCATCGCAGATTTCAAATGTAATGCTGTATATTATCATAGGTTTGATAGCATCTAGAGCTAATTTTGCTGAGCTTACTCAAGCGCCTATTTACATAGTTGCTGGCTTTGTAATTCTAATTGTCCACGCAGTTGTGCTTGCTATTATTGCCAAAATATTTAAGCTGGACTTATTTACTTGTGGAGTGGCTTCTCTTGCAAACATTGGAGGAGTAGCATCTGCGCCTATTCTTGCAGCATCTTACTCAGAGGCTCTTATACCTATAGGGGTGCTTATGGCTATGCTGGGATACGTTGTAGGTACAGGCGGAGGACTGTTCGTAGGAAAAATCCTCTCTATGCTATAATATATCAAAAAACGGAGATGATGATAAATGTATCCAGATACTACAGTATATATTATAGGACACGCTAGAACTCAGGCAGATAATGCAATAACGGAGCACTTCAAAGGTTTTTTTATAGGAGTAGTAGTAGATTATATTACTGATGAAATTGTAGATATAAGCTGTAGCTCAACTATTCCTACTACTGAAAAATTTATTCAGAGTTTATTTATAAATAAGAAGCTAGATAAGTACTATGGCGAAATAGACAGACAGATAGAGCAAAGATATTTTGGAACTTCTCAAAAAGCATTGTCGACTGCTTATAAGGATGCAGTAAAACGATATGCGGAGGTAAAAGAAAAATACTACAAGTAATATTGGAGGCAAGTATGAAGATAACTGATATAGAACTATACTCCATTTCAGTGCCATTAAGGACTCCTTTTAAAACAGCCCTTAGAACTGTAAATGCAGTAGAAGACATAATAGTAAAAATAAATACAGATGAAGGAGTTTGTGGGTATGGAGAGGCTCCTCCTACAGGAGTTATAACTGGTGATACTTCTGGTTCAATTATAGCGGCTATCAGAAATCATATAGAAAAAGCCATAGTTGGAATGGATATTGAGGATTTTGAAGAGATTATGGAAAAGCTTCATAAAAGTGTAATTGGAAATTATTCAGCAAAAGCTGCTGTAGACATGGCGCTATATGATTTATTTGGACAAAAGTGGGAGATTCCTCTTTATAAGCATCTTGGTGGTAGCAAAAAAGAAATAATCACAGATATAACTGTAAGTGTAAACGAGCCTGAAGAAATGGCGGCTGATGCTCTAGATGCTGTAAATAAAGGATATAAAACACTGAAAATCAAAGTTGGAAAAGATTCTAAAAAGGATTTGCAAAGAATGCAGGCTATAAGAGATGCAGTAGGATATGAAGTGGATCTTAGAATAGATGCAAATCAAGGATGGCAGGCTAAAGAGGCAGTAAAAGTTTTAAGACAAATGGAAGATAAAGGTTTAATGATTGAGTTTGTTGAGCAACCAGTTGCAGCTCATGATTTTGAAGGCTTAAAGTATGTAACTGACAATGTATCGATACCAGTATTAGCAGATGAGAGCGTATTTTCACCTATGGATGCAGTAAAAATAATGCAACTAAGAGCGGCTGATTATGTAAATATTAAGCTTATGAAATGTGCTGGAATACATAATGCGCTTAAGATTACTGCTCTAGGAGAGCTTTATGGAGTAGAGTGCATGATAGGCTGTATGCTAGAAGCAAATGTATCGGTTACTGCTGCTGTACATCTTGCAATGGCAAAAAATATAATAACAAAGATAGATTTAGATGGACCAGTACTATGCAGTGAAAACCCTGTTGTTGGAGGAGCTATATTTGACAACTATAGAATAAATATGAGCGATGGAACTGGATTAGCAATAAAAGGAATTCAAAATTTACAAAAAATAAATTAATTAATTTAGAATACCGTAACAAATGTTACGGTATTCTTTGTTTATATGAGGTAAATTAAGAGCATAAGTTTTATAAAATTTATTTTCTGCTTAAAAAGTATACTATTTTAGTAGAAAATATAATTAGTTTTAAATTTTGGTTATAAATTGATAAATATTCGTAAAATTTTGATATTTTGTGTTTATATTCAAAATATTGGGTACTTATCAACTAGCACTAGGATAGTAGGTTGTGGTTTTTGTCACAGCTAAAAAATATTTTAAAAAACCATGGAGGTGTCTTTATGTATTGTAATCAATGTCAAGAAGCTGCAAAAGGATATGCATGTACATCAGTTGGAGTATGTGGAAAGAAGAACGACCTAGCTAACATGATGGACTTACTTATTTATTCAACGGAAGGTATTTCACTTTATGCTCAAGAATTAAGAGCAAAAGGTCAAAAGATTGACCCTAAAGTGGATTTATTCATAATGGAGTCACTATTTGCTACTATTACTAATGCTAACTTTGATGATGAAGTTATCATTAAAAGAGTAAAAGATGCACTTGTTATAAGAGAAGAACTTAAAAAGCAATTAGGAGCAGAAATCAATCATCCTACAGCTACATTTACAGCTGCAACTTTAGATGAAATGAACTCATTAGCTCAAAAAGTTGGATTCCTTTCAATAGAAAACGAAGATGTTAGAGCGCTTAAATCACTTATCCTATTTGGACTTAAGGGACTTGCTGCTTACTACCATCATGCACATAACCTAGGACATAACGACGAAAAGCTTGATAACTTTATGGAAGAAGCACTAGTTGTAATGACTAGAGAAGATATGTCTGCAGACGAGCTTACAGCTTATGTACTTAAGACTGGTGAGTTTGGAGTAACTGCAATGGCACTTCTAGATGCTGCTAATACTTCAACTTACGGAAATCCAGAAATTACTACTGTTAACCTTGGAACTAGAAATAACCCAGGTATCCTAATCTCTGGTCACGACCTAAAGGATATGGAAGAGTTATTAAAGCAAACTGAGGGAACTGGAGTAGATGTATATACTCACGGTGAAATGCTTCCAGCTAACTACTACCCAGCATTCAAGAAATATGAGCATTTTGTTGGAAACTATGGTGGATCTTGGTGGAGCCAAAACCCAGAGTTTGAATCTTTCAACGGACCTATCCTATTTACTACTAACTGTATAGTTCCTCTAAAATCAAACAACACTTATTTAAATAGAATGTACACTACAGGAGCATCTGGATATCCAGGAGCAGTTCATATTCCTGATAGAGAAGATGGAAAAGCTAAAGATTTCTCAGCTATTATAGAGCAAGCTAAAAAATGCGCTCCTCCAGTTCAAATCGAAGAAGGAGAAATCGTTGGAGGATTTGCACATAATCAAGTTATCGCTCTTGCTGACAAGGTTGTAGATGCAGTTAAAACTGGAGCTATCAAAAAGTTCTTTGTTATGGCTGGATGCGACGGAAGATTTAAAGAAAGAAGCTACTATACTGAGTTTGCTGAGGCTCTTCCAAAGGATACGGTTATCCTTACTGCTGGATGCGCAAAATATCGTTACAACAAGCTTAACCTTGGCGATATCGGTGGAATTCCTAGAGTACTTGATGCTGGACAGTGTAACGACTCTTACTCACTAGCAGTTATTGCTCTAAAACTTAAAGAAGTATTTGGACTTGAAGATATCAATGAGCTTCCAATAGCTTACAATATAGCTTGGTATGAGCAAAAAGCTGTTATAGTTTTACTTGCTCTGTTATATCTTGGAGTTAAGAACATCCATCTTGGACCTACACTTCCTGCTTTCTTATCACCAAATGTTGCTAATGTATTAGTAAATAACTTTGGTATCGCTGGAATCGGAACTGTAGAAGACGATATGAAGGTTTTCCTAGGATAATTCCCCTATCCTAAAACATAAATTATTCTCATTTTAACTAAAAAGATGCTGTAAGTCTTTAACTAGACCTACGGCATCTTTTTGCATTTTATCTTTTTCAATTCCTGAGTTTGGGGTATATTAGATAAAATAGACATGAAGTTATTCGAGGAGGAAATATGTATGGCAGATATGGATTTATCAAAATTTGAAAAAAAAATAGTACTTAGAAATATAGAAGAGAAGGATATTGATGAAATAATAGAGCTTTCTTTAATTTGCTTTCCAGATATGAAGCCTTGGACTAAAGAACAGCTTAGAAGCCATCTTAGATATTTTCCAGAAGGGCAGTTTTGTATAGAGTATGAGGATAAAATTATAGGCTCGTGCTCTAGCCTTATCGTCAATTTTGACGAGTACGATGTCCAGCATACTTGGGATGAAATTACAGACAAGGGCTATATCAGAAACCACGATTCAAAGGGATACAATCTATACGGAATAGAAGTTATGGTCCATCCTGAATACAGAAGAATGAAAATAGGAAGGCGTCTTTACGATGCTAGAAAGGATTTGGCGGTGAGGCTGAATCTCAAGAGCATAGTAATAGGTGGCAGAATTCCAAACTATCATAAATATTCTGAGGATATGACACCTAGGGAGTATGTGGAAGAGGTAATGGCTCAAAACATCTATGACCCTGTGCTTACCTTTCAGCTTATGAATGGATTTGTACTAAAACGTATAAATAACAACTATCTCAAGGATGACTTTAATTCCATGAAGTATGCAACTCTTATGGAGTGGTCAAACATAGATTATAGACCTATGACTAAAAGAACCTATAAAACTTCGTTTCCAGTTAGAGTTTTTGTAGTGCAGTACATGATGAAGCAGATAAACTCATTTCATGATTTTGCTCATCAGTGTGAGTATTATGTGGATATAAGCTCTGATTATAAAT
Organism: Acetoanaerobium sticklandii; assembly: GCF_000196455.1. Classification (NCBI taxonomy): domain Bacteria; kingdom Bacillati; phylum Bacillota; class Clostridia; order Peptostreptococcales; family Filifactoraceae; genus Acetoanaerobium; species Acetoanaerobium sticklandii. The sequence continues at coordinate 278,364 of NC_014614.1, forward strand.
CAGACTTTATAGTATTTCCTGAGATATTTACAACTCAGCTACTTTCGTTTATTGAAGAAAAAACTCCGAGTCTTGCAATTAGAAGGCTTACTAGATATACAGAGGACTATATCAAGCTGTTTACAGAGCTAGCTGTCAAGTACAACGTAAATATCATAGGAGGGTCTCACTTTGTAGAAGAAGATGGAGATATATATAACATTGCATATCTATTCAGACGTGATGGAACTATAGACAAACAGTACAAGCTTCATATTACTCCGAATGAAGAACGCTGGTGGGGGATTCAGCCTGGTCACGAAATTAAGATTTTCGATACTGACTGTGGCAAGATATCTATACTCATCTGCTATGATATGGAGTTTCCTGAGCTATCAAGAATAGTTGCTGAAAAAGGAGCAAATATAATATTTTCGCCGTTTTGTACTGATGATAGACAAGGTTATCTTAGAGTGAGATACTGCGCACAAGCAAGAGCTGTTGAAAATCAGGTATATACAGTTATTGCAGGCACAGTTGGAAACTTAACTGAAGCAGAAAATATGGACATTCAGTATGCTCAGTCTGCTATATTTACGCCTTCTGACTTTGGATTCCCTAGAGATGGAATAGTGGCTGAATGTACTCCAAATATTGAGATGGTTATAGTTGGAGACTTAGATCTGGAAATTCTAAGAAGAAGCAGAAGCACGGGAAGTGTGATGCAGTTTAACAACAGAAGAACTGACCTTTATGAAATAACTGTAAAAGAAGGAAAAAATCCAAGAATTTCTAAATGATAGTTTATTGGTTTGAAAATAAAAATAGTTTTATAGCTATAATTGAAATTTTTAAAAAGGTTATGTAGAGCTTATAAATAATATATTAGGATATATATAATCTTATAATTTTTCATATGTGATATAGAAAAATATCTTAAGGTGTGATACAATATCCTAGCTTTGCAATATATTAAAAAAGAAGTGTTTACTTGGCACCCACTTCTAAAAAATAAAAATCAAGGGAGGTAAATATTTTGCAAAAGTTAAATTCAAAGAAAATGGCAATGATAGGAGCAACAGCTGCTATCTACGCAGTACTGACAGTCGCTATGGCACCTATAAGCTATGGAGCTGTTCAGCTTAGACTTTCAGAAGTAATGACCCTACTGGCATTTGTAGATCCAGTGTTTATTCCAGGACTAGTGCTTGGAAACTTTATAGCCAACTTATTTAGTCCATTTGGACTTCCAGATGTTGTTTTTGGAACTCTAGCTACCTTTATAGCAGTTTTCATGATGTCAAAGATGAAATCTATGCTTATTGCTTCGTTTTGGCCTACAATTGCAAACGGACTTATAATTGGACTAGAGCTTGCTATATTTACAGGAGCACCTTTTGTATCTACAGCGCTTTATGTAGCACTTGGAGAATTTTTAGTAGTTACAGTGCTAGGGTATCCTGTGTTTAAAGTAGTTATGAAAAATAAGACTATACAGAACTTGACTCAAGTGACAGATTAAAAAGTAGATTGTTTTATAATTTTCCTATATAAAACAGTGTTTATAACTTAATCAATCAACTTGCCGCTTTTTATTTATATGAAATGCGGCTTTTTTAGTTTTAAAGAAAAAATTAGTAAGATTTTTTAAAAGTTTTCTAAATATTTAATTTCAATAGAAAAGTTATAGATATTAATAATTACGGTATTTAGCTATAGAATTAATTTTAACTTAGAATTTTACTTAATTAAAAATAAATATATAAAATAATAGGCTATAGTATTGTAAAAACTATTTACAAGTAGTAAAATAGTTACAGAAATATTACTGCAAATGTTTTAATATTCCAAAAATGGTTATAAATAGCGTATATATATTAATTTCAATAAAAACTCTAATCTTTTCTATTTATATGACGATAAAAGAATATAGTTTTTATTCAATTTTAGCAAGAAATGTAGTTCTGGAATTCAATTGTGGAGGGGTGTCAAAATGAAAATGAATCTTAAATCAAAAATAGTAATCATGCTAATTATTCTTATCACTTTGCCAATGTTTGTTATGGGCTTAAGAAGTACTAGATTAGCAGAAGAAAAAATGCTGGAGCAATACCTAGCTTCTATGCAGGAGATAAATAATGCTACTACAACTTCACTAGAAAACGTGCTAGAAGGAAATGCCAAATCACTACAGCTACATGCGGGGAACTTTAATCTTAGAAATATATTAGTGGATCCGACAACAGAGGCCTATTTAGTAGATGCAATAGCTGCTTATAGGGACGTGAATCCAAATGTACTAAATTCATTTGTAGGAACTAGAGAGAAAAAGATGTATATCAGCCCATATATTGAGTTACCAGCTGACTATGACCCTACTACAAGAGGATGGTATCAGGCGGCAGATGCAACAGATGAGGTTATTTGGACTGACCCATATGTAGATGCTGGAACTGGAGAAACTGTAATTACAGCAGCTATAAAAATTCCTCCATCAACTGATGGAACTTCTCCTGGAATAACAGGGATAGATTTACTTCTAAGTTATTTTTCTGAACTTGTAGGACAGGTTAAAATAGGTGAGACAGGCGAAGCTTATATCATAGCAAAAGATGGTATGATATTTGCCCATCCTAATCCAGAAATGATAGGAAAAAATATTAAGGATATAGGGTTTACTGATGAAACCTTAAACACTTATTTTGAAACAGGAAGCGGAACATTAGATTACACTGATGAAGCTACTAAGGATGAAAGATTTATAGTGTATCAGAAATTTACAACTGCAGATTGGATACTGGTAAACAGTGTATCTTATAAAGAAATTACAGCAGTAACTGATCAAATGACTATGAATATTATCACTATTGGGATAATTTCGTTGATAGTTGCTATTTTGATAGGAGTTTTTGCAACTGGTTTTGTAACAAAAGCAGTAAAGGAAATAGAACAAAAGATGAAGCTAGTAGCAGATGGAGATTTTACTGTTACTATGGATGTTAAGAGTAATGATGAAATAGGGAGTCTAGGTAAAAGCTTTAATATCATGATTGCTGAGGTCAAAGACCTTATGACTGCTACGATAGGAGTAAGCGAAGAAGTATTAAAGGCTTCTGAAAACTTGGCGGCTTTTGCTGAGCAGACTAGTGCTGCATCTACGGATGTTGCAAATACTGTTGATGAAATAGCTAGGGGAGCTTCAGACCAAGCTGAAGAAACTGAAACAGGGGTACAGATAGCCAATTCACTATCAGAAAAATTTGAAGGCCTAGCGGATAATAGTAAAGAAATGAACATGAATGCTCAAAGTACTTTAGAAGTTAATGAAGATGGTATTAAGACCTTAGAAGAGCTAAAACAAGCAAGTAAAGTTAGCTTAGAATCCAACGATAGAGTTGAAAAAGCTATAGTTGATTTGGATAAGAGTGCAACTTCTATCAATGCTATACTTGAGACAATAACATCTATAGCGAGCCAGACTAATCTACTTGCACTTAATGCATCTATCGAGGCAGCAAGAGCAGGTGAAGCTGGAAGAGGCTTTGCTGTAGTTGCTGATGAGATTAGAAAGCTAGCTGAAGGCTCAGATAATGCAGCTCAAGAAATTAAAATAATATTAGACAAGATTCAAAATGAAAGTAAGCATACTGTAAATATCATGCAAGAAGTAAAAGGTATATATGTGGAGCAAGAGATGTCAGTTGAAAAGGTTAATTCTGCTTTTGGAGAAATTTCAGCGTCTATTGGAAAGGTTGCTCAGAGAATAGAGGAAATGACGAGCCAAGTAGAAGGCCTTATGACTGAAAAAGAAAAGATAGTAAGTACTATGGAAAATATTTCAGCAGTATCTGAAGAAACAGCTGCTGCATCTGAGGAAGTAACTGCTTCTATGCAACAACAGTCAGATGCTGTAGAGCAAGTTGCGCAGAGCGCATCTGGACTTAGTTCCCTTGCTGCTGAGCTTATGGAAAAACTTTCTCATTTCAAAATTCAATAAATCCTTTGTAATTAAATTTAGTGAAGAAACATTTTCGGACAGTAAGTTTTCTTAGATAAAGAAATATTTCTTAAGGGTTGGAGAAAGTAAAGAGGATAAAATGTGAGAGGCGGTTTTGACTAATATATATAGTCAGAAACCGCCTCTATTGTTATTAAAACAAGCCTCTATTGCTTGTGAAATAGATTTGATTACATTAATAAGCTAGATTTTCATTGCTTTGTTATATTACTGTAATCATTATTTATCTTTACGTATATTTTACTAAGGGGTAGAATATAACTGAATATATAAAATAAATTTTAAAGGTGATAATTTGAAAAAAATCTTGAAATACCTAATAATTATTTTGACCATTTTAATTGTAATAGCAGCAGCTGGATTTTTTGCGTTCCAGCAATATTACCACAATACTTCATATGAAGAATTTGAAGCAGTAGACACTACTGAGCAGTCAGAAGAGGAAAAAGAACAAAGCGAATTAGATGAGAAATATGGAAAGCTAAAGAGAGTTAATATTTTGGTAGCTGGAATAGAAGGCGAAAGAACAGATACCTTGATGGTGTTCAGCTACGACAAAGAAGCCAACATAATAGATATAATATCGGTTCCAAGAGATACCTATGTAGATTATGGCTACGAAGACGCAGGAAGAAGAAAAATAAATGCAGTATATGGATATCCAGGCGCCAAGGGTGGAATCAAAGCGACTGCAAATGTAGTATCGAAGGTTTTATCAGTACCTATTCACGAGTATATTACTGTCGATTACGATGGGGTAGAGGACGTTGTCGATGCTATAGGAGGAGTAGAGGTAGATATTCCATTTAATATGAGATATGATGACCCTTACGCAGAGCCACCGCTTCATATTAATCTTAAAAAAGGCGAGCAGCTACTAGATGGAGAAAAAGCAATTCAGTTTTTAAGATGGAGAAAAAATAACAGTGGAACTCTAGGAGCAGAGGGCGATATAGGCAGGATTAAAAGACAGCAGGAATTTGTTATATCTGCAATAAAAAAAGGGATTCAGCCTTCGAACTTGACCAAGGCTATTACTATAGGGCTTAAAAATACGAAGACGAGTATGGATTTGAAAGAAGCTATGTATTTTGGAACAAAGCTAGCTGGACTTAAGGATGAAAATATAAATGCCTACAGCGTGTTAGGAGAAGATGAAATAATAGACGGAATATGGTATTTTAAGCATGATGCAAAGGCCACCAAGGAGCTAATTCGAAACCTTTATCTAGGGATAAAGCCTATAACAGATGATCAGCAGGACTAATGAATCTTACAATATAAATAAGATAGAAGGATGATGCACATGAATGAAAATGTAAAAATTTTTATTATAGCAACTCTAGTAATTGCATTTGTGCTATTTTTGCCATCGCTGATAGAAAGTGCCAAGCTTCTCAGTCCTGAAGCTGGGTTTGCTGATGAAAAAGCCGCTGAGGAAATACTTGATGATAAAAGCAACAATGAAAATCAGCCTATTTTAGAGGACGATGAAAAAGAAGAAGATAAAGAGGAAGATGAGATATTACCTGAAGAGGAAGTACCGCAGGAAGTAATGCCAGCAGATGAATTTGATATGAAAATTTTGCCTGATGATGATAACTAGACTATAAAGGTTCTAGTACAAAACGGGGGACATCGGTGATGAAGGAAAAACTCAGCAGTAACATAAAAAGTTATTTGACAGCCAATTTTTTGCTTTCATTTTCTGCTGGAGTATTCAGCATGTACGTGGGGATTTTTCTAAAAGAAAGTGGATATGCAGAGGACTTTGTAGGGAATATGCTTTCAGTGCATACTTTATCAACAGCACTATTTTCTCTGGTAGGAGCTTTTCTGATAGGACAAATTGGAAGCAAAAAAAGCTTCATGCTAGGCTCTTTAGCTGTGTTTTTGGGTTTTGCGCTTATGGGAAATACAGTGAATCCATATCTGCTTATATTTTCAGGCATACTAAGTGGACTAGGATTTTCGATGAAGAGCACTGGAGAGGCTATGTTTCTGAGCGAAAACTCTTCTGCATCTCAAAGGGTGCTTGTTTTTAGTCTTAACTTTACTGTTATGAATGCGGGTTTCACAAGTGCAAATTTTCTTGGAGGACTACTGGCGAATTACCTTTCTATAAAGATACCGTATATAGAAGCGATTTTAGCAGTTATAGCACTAGGTGGAGCATTTGCAATAGTGTCCTTCATTCCGATTTTAACAATAAAACAAAACCAGATAACAAAGCGAAGAAACCTAGGTCAGTACCTAGTCGGATATAAAAATATTTTAGCAAATCGCAGTGCTTTAGATTTTCTAATATTTAATGCAGTAATAGGAATGGGAGCTGGAATGGTAGTTCCTTTTTTCAGCATCTATCTTAAATATGCTCTAGATATTCAAGATGCAGTAGTAGGTGGGATACTGTCCTTTTCTCAATTTGGATGTGTTTTAGGTGGCATGCTCATACCGTTGATGGCAAAGAAACTAGGAGAGCATAAGTCAGTAGTGGTATGCCAGCTGTTTTCCATACCATTTTTGATATCCATAGCATTTCCTCAAGGCATAATGTTTGTTGCGATTTCCTTCTTTATGCGCTCGTCTCTTATGAATATGGGAACACCCATAATCCAAAATCTAGGTATGAACCTAGTGCATCCACTAGATAGAGCCAACCTTTCTAGCCTTATGTCTCTTTCGAGCAACCTTACAAGAGCTATAGGAATCGCAATAGGAGGCTACATAATGCATAGATATGATTACAACACGCCTTATTATTTCACAGTAGCTCTTTATTTAGTTGCCACTGTATTATTCATAAAATTATATCAGAGTGAGTTTATAAAAAAATCACCTTGTCCAGACAAGGTAACCTAGTAATTGCTATTTCCTGAAAATATTAGAAAGGCAGGATAATTAAATTATGAAGCTAGCTAACCCATTGTGGTTTAAAATAGTTCTTTGCATTATGTTCATTATGTATACTGTGACATTGATACCTTATATTACGGCTTGGAATTCTATTGCTTATCATTTAGGAATTTATGGTACAGTCTTTTTTATCTGCTATCTTATGATTTTAATATCCATAGGTATGATGCTCAGAGGCTTTAGGACGGGCTACTATATATTTCTAGGAGCCTCTGCTCTTATTCCAGTGATATATTTGCTTCAAGGCACTAATTTTTCTTTAGAACAAGCAATATTAAGACCAGTTATTTTTTGCGGTCTTGTTGCTTTAGGTGTAAATTCAAAAAAGTAAACTCAAAATTAAGTCTGATTTTAGACTTAATTTTTTTGTAAATACATTTTTTTGTAAAAACCTTATAGTGGTATAAGTGATAAAACAATCCCCGAATGTTATGGAGGAAAGAATGTGAAAAAAATAAAGCCCGTATTACTGGCAATGGCAGTTGCGCTAGTGTTCACTGGCTGTACAAATATAGCCACGCCAGAGGAATTGATAGAGCCACCTGAACTGAATCTGGAAAAACAATCCATGAAGGAAGCTCTTGAAAAATTCTTGCCTGAGGATAGTACTACTACAGCTCTTCCAAATCTAGATGGAGTAGACAAGGAGATGGCATTTTCACCTATAGATTTAAACGATGATGGTCAATTAGAGATGATAGCTTTTTATAAGGATAAAAATACTAAGCTTATGGGAATGCTAATTTTATCTAATAAAAGAGATAAATGGGAAAAAATTTCAGATATCAAGCTAAACTCTTTTGATATACTTCAGTTTAAGGTACTAGATTTAGATAATGACAAGAATAAAGAAATAGTGCTGGGAACCTACTCTGATGAGTCCATTAGCTATGGGAAAAAGCTCACAATACTGAGCTTTAAAGATAATAAGGTCACTCCTATATTGGAAATGCCTTATGCTGGGATGGCGCTAGGAGATTTAGATAAGGACGATAGCTATGAGATAGCCATTTTATATCAAAATGAAGAAATGATAGAAAATAGACTTAGAATGATGAGAGTGGCGGGAAACAAAGTATCTAGAATAGATGAGAAAATATTTCCTCAAGGAGTAGATCCCTACTCTATAGCGATAGGAAATATCTATGATGATGAGGAAGTAATCTTTGTAGATTCTTTTTCAGGAATTTATGAAGGGCGTACAGATATTTTCTTCTTTAAGGATAAAAAAATAAAAGACATCGAAGATTATAAAGGGTTTAAGCTTAGTGATAAGTCATTTCCAGTTCAGACTAAGGATGTAGACTCTGATGGAATAATGGAGGTTGGTATACCTTTTTCTCCTCCTGACAACGACCAGCTATATGATCCTCTAAAACCATGGGTGAAGAGCTATTATAAGATAAATAAGGATTCTACTATGAGCCTTGTCAAGCAGATATACGAAGATTACAAGATGAGCTTTTTGTTTGAAATTCCAGACAGCTTTGAAAACAACTACAGCATCACTGGCAATGAAACCTCTGATAAGATTGAAATTAATTTTATAGCTAGTGATAAAAAAGCTTATAAATTGGCTGAAATTAAAATGATAAACAAGACAAAATGGCAGGAAACTGACGAGGTGCTTCAAATAATTTCTGAAACAAATGACGATATTACTGGAGGCAAGGTAGAAGACCTTTCAAATCAGCTCACTGGAAAAGATAAAGAGCAGTATATCAAGATGAGGTCAGATATTTTAAATCTTTCGAATGTTACTAAACCAAGCGGAATTTAGGAGGATATAGAGTATGAAATTAATGGTATTAGAGGATGAATATGCAATAAGGAGTTTTGTTACTCTTAACTTAAAAAGAGAAGGCTATGAAGTTATAGAAGCAGAATCTGGAGAGCAGGCTATAGAGCTGTATAATGCCAATCCAGATATTAAGGTGGCTATTCTTGACGTTATGCTTCCTGGAATAGATGGATTTGAGGTGCTTAAGTATCTTAGAGAAAAAAATCCTCAGATGGGCGTAATTATGCTTACGGCGAGAACTCATGAGCAGGATAAGGTGCTAGGACTTGAGTATGGAGCAGATGATTATATTAGCAAGCCTTTTAGCCCTACAGAGCTAGTTGCTAGAATAAGGTCTCTGATTAGAAGGCTTACAAGCAATCACATAGAAGAAAAACAAGATGTATTAAAAAGCGGACCTTTTACTCTTAATCTATCTGATAGAAAATTTTACAAAGGTGATGAAGAAATTGAGCTGACTCCTAAGGAGTTTGAAATATTAGAGCTATTTTTAAAGAATGCAAAGAAATCTCTAAGCAGAGACCAGATATTAAACGAAATCTGGGGAAAAAACTATTTTGGAGATTTAAAGGTAGTCGATGTAAATATGAGACGAATCAGAAAGAAAATAGAAGATGACCCAGCTGAGCCTAGGTTTTTAAAGACAGTGTGGGGATATGGATATAGGTGGGAAGAGGATGGGATTTAAATCCAGTATCAGAAGCAGGATAATTATAAATTTTGGAGCGATAGTAATTGCTACGGTAGTGGTTTTAGAGGTATTATTTGTTGCCTTTGTCCAAAACTACTATTATGGAGGTGTGGAGCAGATTCTAAAGGATAGAGTTAATATATCTGCAGAATTTTTAAACAGATACTTCACTTATTCATCAGTAGAAGAAAAAGCTAAATTCCTATTTGAAAATAATATATCCTCTTATGACAATAAATTTTTAGTTCAAATTTTAAATAAAGAAAAAATAGTAGTTATGGATTCAAATGGCTTGTCTGAGTTTTCAGTTTTAGAAACTGATGATATAAATGATGCCTTTAACAACAAAATAACTATATATGAAAGCTACAGCGAAATGACAGGAGAAAGGATGCTCTCTGCATCTAGACCTCTTCTAAAATACAACCAGATAGATGGAGTGATACGCTATACTGTATCTATGGAAAAGGTCGATAGGGAAGTAAAAAACTACATTCTCGGTGGACTAGCGCTCGGCGCAACGGTTATAATATTTTTCATGCTTTTAGCTTTGATTATTTCAAAATCTATAGTAAACCCTATAATGAAACTAAATGTAGTAGCAAAGAGCATGGCAGAAGGTAATTTCGACCAAAAAGCCAAGAAAATCTACGATGACGAAATAGGTCAGCTTACAGAAACTATGAACTATATGGCTGAAGAAATACTAAAAACAGATAAAATTAAAAAGGATTTCATTTCATCTATATCACATGAGCTACGAACACCACTTACATCTATAAAAGGATGGAGTGAGACCTTGATGATGGAGGAGTCTGTATCTCAAAATGAAGCTCTAGGCATGGGACTTGGAATCATATCTGGAGAAGCAGATAGACTAAAGGATATGGTTGAAGAGCTCTTGGATTTTTCTAGACTAGAATCCAGCAGGATGAAAGTAGTAAAAAGAAAAATTAATCCAAAACACGTGCTCGAGCAAGTATATAGACAGCTGCAGCCAAGAGCTGCCCATATAACATTAAGCTGCAATAAAATAGGTAAAGATACAATGATTATGGGAGATGAAAATAGATTAAGACAGGTCTTTATAAATCTTCTAGCAAACGCAATTAAGTTTACTCCAGCTGGCGGAAGTGTTCAGATAGAAGCAGAAGGTCAGGATGAGCAAATCATAATAAGATTTATAGACACAGGGCTAGGTATTTCAAAAGAAGATCTTCCAAATGTAACTCAAAAATTCTATAAAGGAAATCAAACCATGGCAGGAAGTGGGCTGGGACTTTCTATAGTAGACGAGATACTAAAGCTTCACGATGCAAAATTCTATATAGATAGTAAGCTAGGAGAAGGAACCACTGTAACAGTTATAATACCAGCAGTTACAGAATAATATAAGATAAATCAAAATATTCAAAAAACTTTTCTTTTAAGTATTGATGAATTGACTTTGTGATGGTAAAATTAGGTAAGTAAAATTTTGTGAGTGCTCCACATAGGCGTGTAGCACATGAAGTCAATGTTTACTAGCAAAGAGGCTAAAAACAGCTTATGTTTTTATGTCTCTTTTTTTATTGTGATTTAACAAGGCGGGAGGGCTTTCATGCAGGATAAAGCGAGAATAATACAAGAATATGTTCCGGGCAAGCAGATAACTATAGCTCACGTTATAGCAAATCCCAAACCAGAGGTATATAAAAAATTAGGACTAGATGAGCATCAAAAAGGAGCTATAGGCATCCTTACCATAACTCCAGCCGAAGGAACGATAATAGCTGCTGATATAGCAAGTAAGGCAGCATCAATAGATATTGGATTCATAGATAGATTCAGTGGAGCACTGCTAATCACTGGTGATGTAGCAAGCGTGGAATCAGCACTTAGTGAGATTATAAATGGTCTTTTTAATATTTTAAGCTTTGCGCCTACAACGATAACCAGAACGTAATTTATATGGGAAGGGTTGTTTAAAATTGAAAAAAGTAATGATAATAGGACGAAGCGGAAGCGGAAAGACAACGCTTATTCATAATATTTTATATGGAAAAAGCAACGCAAAAAAAACTCAATCTATAGAAAGACTACATAACTTAATCGATACTCCAGGAGAATATATAGAAAATCCTAGACTATATAGAGCTATTTTGCTTACTTCCTACGATGTTGACTCTGTAGTGCTCGTCATAGATTCAGAAGAGGATTCATCTATTTTTCCACCTGAATTCGCAAGTGCTTTTAACAGAGAGGTAATTGGGGTAGTAACAAAGATAGACAAAAAGAAGGATTTTTGTAGAGCAGTGGAATTTCTTGAAAAAGCAGGAGTTAAGAAAATCTACTATACAAGCTCAAAGAATCTTACGACAATTGAAGAGTTAAAAAACTACTTACTTGAAGAAGGGGTGTAACTCATGAAAGAAAGTTCTGAAATGATATCCAAAAATATCCTCATCGCCGAAGATGAGCTTATTACCAGAATGGACATAGCAGAAATTATCAAGGAAGCACAGCACAATGTAGTGGGAGAAGCTTCAGATGGGTTTGACTGTATTGAGTTATGTAGAAAGCATAGACCAGATCTCGTAATCATGGATATTAAGATGCCTATACTAGATGGAATAAAGGCTTCAAAGATAATTATGGAAGAGAATATCGCAGGCTGCATAGTGCTGCTGACTGCTTATAACGACAAGGAATACGTAGAGGAGGCAAAAAAAGTAGGGGTTATGAATTATCTTATAAAGCCTATTGATGAAAAATCTATAATCCCGGCTATTGAAGTAGCGCTTAGCAGAAATGAAGAAATGAGAGCTATGAAAAGTGAAGTAGAGAAACTGGAGAAAAAGCTAGAAGATAGAAAAATCATAGAAAAAGCAAAGGGCATAATAATGCATAGAGAAAAAATCTCTGAAGAAGAAGCTTACTGTATGCTCAGAAATATGAGCATGAAAAAACGCTGTAGTCTAAGGACGCTAGCAGAAATTATTGTAAAAACTGAGACAGTTGCAGTTTAGCAGTCATATAGCTTCTATATTCGATGAAAAGAGATGATGAGACTTGATAAGAAAATTATGCGAAAAATTCACAACCCTTAACGAAAGCGACATACAGCTGCTTTACAATGTAAATGAATTTCTGCCTCTTATATCTCAGGTTACAAATGGAGATGTATTTATAGACTGTATGACGAGAGAGCCTGATACAGCTATAGTTGTGGCTGAAGCGAAAAAGAAAAAATCATTATACAAGAAAAACGTAGTAGGCGAATTTGCTTTGAGAGAAAACGAGCCTGCTGTACTTAGAACTATGGATACGGGACTCACCACAAGAGAGCTAAAGGGTATAAGTCAGGAAAACATACCTATAGAGCAAAGCGTAACTGCTATTAAAAACGGGGATAAGGTAGTTGGAACCTTGATTGTGGAAAAAGATGCCACAAAGGATTTTGCGGAAAGAAGAAATATAGAAATTCTATCTGAGACAGCTCAGCAGCTTACTCAAGCTCTTATGTTTCACAATAGAGGAGAAGAGCACAAGATAGACTATATTACAAACTACGTAACTGATGGAATTATGATTTTTGATAAAGAGGGAGTAGTAATCTATGCCAATCCTATGGCTATATCCATTTATAAAAAGATAGGCTATAAGGATGACATCATAGGAATGCATTTTGACAATGTTGCCCTAGATGAAAAAACCTTTAAGGACGTCACTGAGACTACCTATATGGAAGTGCCTGAAATCCATATTGGGAAGCTAAACTTGAATGTTCAGTACTCAGTTTTAAAAAACAAGGATGATGACCAGCGCCTAGTGGTTCTTATTAGAGATATGACAGAGCTTAGAAATAGAGAAAAAGAGCTGATATTAAAATCAGTGGCAATAAGAGAAATTCATCATAGAGTAAAAAATAATCTTCAAACTATAGCCTCGCTTCTGAGGATGCAGTCTAGAAGAATCACCGATGACCAAGCAAAAAAAGCTTTCTCAGAGAGTATAAATAGAGTCTTAAGTATTGCTGTTACTCACGAGCTTTTAGCTCAAAATGGTGTAGATGACGTAGATATTAAGGATATTCTTACAAATCTAGTTCAAAATACAATTTATTATAATTCCAAGCCCTCTACCAATATAAAAGTAGAAATTACTGGAGATAATTTCAGCATAGATTCAGATAAAGCTACATCAATAGCTCTAGCTGTAAATGAGCTCGTTCAAAACTGTATGGAATACGCTTTCCCAAACAGAAAAGAAGGAAATATCAGAATACATATAGAAAAGGATGAGCTGTATTCGAAAATTATAGTAGCTGATGATGGCGTAGGATTTGACAAAACTGAAAGACCTGCAGGGTCGCTAGGGCTAAATATAGTAGAGGGGTTAGTGGTTGAAAAGCTAGATGGAAGCTTTGAAATTTCATCTTCGCCTTTTGGAACTCAGGTTGAAATAGAAATAATCAATAAATGTAGATAATAAAGCAGGAGGGGAGTTATGAAGGAGACCTTAATCAGTGTGGGAATAGATGTAGGAACTACGACTACTCAGGTGATTTTTTCTAATATAACCATAGAAAATATGTCATCAGGAGCTAGAGTACCTGAATTCAAAATTGTAGGAAAAGAAATTTTCTACAAAGGCAAGATTCATTTCACTCCTCTTCGCTCAAATACAGAAATAGATGAAACGGCTTTAAAGGAAATAATAGAAAGAGAATATAAAAACGCTGGAATAAATCCAGATGATATAGATAGTGGAGCAGTAATAATAACAGGAGAAACAGCTAGAAAAGAAAATGCTCAAAATATAAGCAAGGTGCTTTCTGGATATGCAGGAGAGTTTGTAGTTGCAACAGCAGGTCCGGATTTAGAAGGAATAATAGCTGGAAAAGGCTCAGGAGCAGCAAAGCTATCCTATGAAAACAACGATATAGTTGCAAACTTCGATATAGGAGGAGGCACTACAAATATAGCTGTGTTTAGCCAAGGGGAGCCTATTGACACTACTTGCCTAGATTTAGGAGGAAGACTGCTTAGATTTGATAAATCTGGACTTGTAGAGTATATAAGTCCAAAGCTTGCTGATATTTGCAAAGAAGTAAATATAAACATAGAAAAAGGTAAAAAATATCCAGATGAAGTAATTAGAAAGATATGCAGATACATGGCTGAAATTTTACTCGAAGTTTCAGGAGTTAGGCCTAGGTCGAGACTACTTGAGCTCACCTTAAGTCCAAAGAGCACGGCTCTCAGACTGGATTACAAGATAGATAGAGTGAGCTTTACAGGTGGAGTTGCGGATTACATTTACAACAACCAAGCCGAAACAGATTTATATAAATTTGGAGATATTGGAATCCTGCTTGGCTATGAGATAAAAGCTATTTTAAATGAGTTTGCTTCAAAGGTAATAATGCCTGAGGAAACTATAATGGCTACAGTAGTTGGAGCAGGCACACAGACTATGGACATAAGCGGCAGTACAATAAGCTATTCACAATCAGCAGCATTGCCGCTAAAAAATATACCTATCATAGAAATCACTGAAAAGGAGGAGAGAGTAAACGAGGAAGAACTGGAAAAGGCTATCATGGCAAAACTGCAATGGTACTGTCTTGAGACACAAAAACAAAAGGTGGCACTTTTTCTCAAAGGCGAGAGGAATGTGAGTTTCGAAAAGGTGACTTCAATTTCAAAAGTAATTGCCAAGGTTTGGGAGGAGTTTTATCCTCATGGCGAAGAAGTGATAGTGGTCATCGAAAATGACATGGCAAAGGTGCTTGGTCAATCCATATCGAGAAAGCTTAGTAACAAACAGCGTGAGGTAGTATGTATAG
This sequence comes from Acetoanaerobium sticklandii, assembly GCF_000196455.1. NCBI lineage: Bacteria > Bacillati > Bacillota > Clostridia > Peptostreptococcales > Filifactoraceae > Acetoanaerobium > Acetoanaerobium sticklandii. Next base: position 293,599 of record NC_014614.1, read on the forward strand.
ATGGAATCAAAGTTTCTAGTGGAGATTACATAGATATAGGTAAGCCCATTGGAAATGGTTCTGTACTGCCCGTTGTTATAAAAACCTTAGTTTTTAACTATTAATGAGAGGTGAAAAGCATGAGATTAAAAACCAAGCTGTTTGGAAGCGTATATCAGTTTGCCTCTATCAAAGAGGTTCTGGCTAAAGCTAATGAAGAAAAGTCAGGCGACGTTCTGGCAGGAGTAGCTGCAGCAGATCATCTTGAGAGAGTCGCAGCAAAAGAAGTACTTTCCAATCTTCTGGTGTCTGACATCAGAAATAATCCTGTGGTTCCTTATGAAGAGGACGAAGTTACGAGAATCATCCAAGATGATGTAAATGAAAGCATTTACAAGGAAATCCAAAACTGGACGATTAGCGAGCTTAGAGAGTGGATCCTCGATAATAACACTACAGGAGAGCAGATAAAGCGAATCAGCAAGGGCTTAACAAGCGAAGTTGTAGCAGCTGTAGCAAAGCTTATGTCAAATATGGACCTCGTTTTAGGAGCTAAAAAAATAAGAGTAAGTGCACACTGTAACACCACTATAGGACTTCCAGGCACATTATCAATTAGGCTTCAGCCTAACCACACAACTGACAACCTAGATGGGATAGCAATCTCTACTTATGAGGGCTTGAGCTATGGAGCTGGGGATGCGGTTATAGGTCTAAATCCAGTTGACGACACTGTGGATAATGTATCGAGAATACTCAATCTCTTTAATGATATAAAAAATAAATGGGAAATTCCAACTCAAATATGTGTTTTGGCCCATGTTACTACTGTTATGGAAAGTGTAAAAAAAGGTGCGCCTACTGACCTTATCTTCCAAAGTATAGCAGGATCTCAAAAGGGAAATGAAGCTTTTGGAATCACAGCAGATATGCTTCAAGAAGCAAGAGAATTGGCGCTTAAATATGGAACTGCATCAGGTGAAAATGTGATGTATTTTGAAACAGGTCAAGGCTCTGAGCTTTCATCTGAAGCTCATCATGGAGCAGACCAGGTTACTATGGAAGCTAGATGCTACGGACTTGCTAAAAGATTTAAGCCATTTTTAGTAAATACAGTTGTTGGATTTATAGGCCCTGAATACCTTTATGACAGTAAGCAGGTTACTAGAGCTGGACTTGAGGACCATTTCATGGGCAAGCTTACAGGAATATCAATGGGAGTAGACGCTTGCTATACAAATCACATGAAAGCAGATCAAAACGATATTGAAAGTCTTTCTGTGCTTTTGACAGCTGCAGGCTGTAACTATTTCATGGGAATACCTGCTGGCGATGATATCATGCTGAATTATCAGTGTACAGGTTACCATGAAGCGCCTAGTCTTAGAGAACTTTTCGATCTTTCTCCTACAAAGGAATTCGCAGCATGGATGGAAAAGATGGGAATCACTGAAAATGGAAAACTCAGCAGTAGAGCTGGGGATGCTTCGATATTCTTGAAAAAATAGGAGGTGGAACTATGATTTCAGAAAAAGATTTAAAATGCTTGATTGAAAAGGTTATGACTGAATATGCAAAGGAAAATTCTAACCTGAATGATATGTCTTCTGCTTCTCCAAAGATAGAAGATAATATAGACGATTCAGATATTAAGGATATAACAGCAAAGCCTATCCAAGAGATATTTTATGTACCAAACCCAGAAAACAAAGAAGAATATATGAAATTAAAAGCAAAGACTCCTGCTAGAGTGGGAGTTTGGAGAGCGGGATGTAGATACACAACAGAAACCATGCTCAGATTCAGAGCTGACCATGCTGTGGCTATGGATGCAGTGTTTAACGATGTTCCAGAGGATTTTCCAGCAGAGCTTGGATTGTTTTCTGTAAAGACCAAATGCAAGGATAAGGATGAATATCTTACAAGACCTGATTTAGGAAGAGTATTTGATGAAGAAAATATAAATATCATCAAAGAAAAATGTAAGAAAAATCCTAAGGTTCAGGTTTATGTATCAGATGGACTGAGCTCTACAGCTATAGAAGCCAATGTGAAGAACACTCTTCCAGCTATTATGGCAGGGCTTAAAGATTACGGCATAGATGTAGGAACTCCATTCTTTGTAAAATACGGCAGAGTAGGAGCTATGGATGCTATCTCTGAGGCAGTAGGAGCAGAATTAACCTGCGTGCTTATAGGAGAAAGACCTGGTCTTGCAACAGGAGAAAGTATGAGCTGCTATATGACCTATAAAGCATACCCAGGTATACCAGAGGCAAAGAGAACAGTAGTTTCAAATATTCACAAAAGTGGAACGCCATCTTCTGAGGCTGGAGCACATATAGCTGATATTTTGAAAAAAATATTAGAAAACAAAGCCAGTGGTGTAGATTTAAAATTGTAAAAGGAGGCTAAGACCATGAAAAATGATGCTCTAAAGACGACTATACTGAGCATGAAAGTTATATCAAATGTAGATGAATCAATGGTAAGAGAATTCACTCTTCCTCAGGGGCATAAAAGTATAGGTATGTTTACAGCTGACTGCGACGATGTGTCTTATACTGCTTTGGATGAAGCTACTAAAAAAGCTGATGTAAAGGTAGTGTATGCAAAATCATTCTATGGAGGGGCTGCAAATGCCAACACTAAGCTAGCTGGAGAAGTAATAGGAATAATTTCAGGTCCTAACCCAGCTGAAGTAAAAAGCGGACTTAATGCCATAGTGGATTTTATAGAAAGTGGAGTATCCTTCACAAGTGCAAATGACGATGATTCCATAGCTTATTATGCTTATTGCATATCAAGAACAGGAAGCTACCTTTCTGAAGTGGCAGGTATACAAGAAGGCGAAGCAATAGCTTATCTTATTGCACCACCACTTGAGGCTATGTACGCTCTTGATGCAGCGCTAAAGGCTGCAGATGTAAGAATGGCTGCCTTTTATGGACCGCCATCTGAAACTAACTTTGGAGGAGGACTGTTAACTGGAAGCCAATCTGCTTGTAAAGCTGCTTGTGATGCTTTTGCAGAGGCTGTGAAGTTTGTAGCTGAGAATCCTACAAAGTTCTAATAAGAACTTAAGGCGGTGAAGGCCCATGAAAAATAAAGCCTTAGGACTGATAGAAACCTATGGATATATAGGAGCTATAGAAGCTGCGGATACAGCAGTAAAAGCAGCCTATGTAGAGCTGAGTGCAGTTGAAAAGGTCAAAGGAGGCCTAGTGACTGTTCAGCTTCTAGGAGATGTAGGTGCGGTAAAGGCTGCAGTTGATGCAGGAGTCCAAAAGTGCAAGGCTCTGGGAGTCTATGTATCTTCTCATGTAATAGCTCGACCAGATAGTGAGCTTTACAAAATAGTTCCTAAGCTAAATTCTGATGAGGCTATAGAAACTATAAAGGAAGCTGACAAGCTTGAAACTTCAGAACCAGAATTTAAGCTTCCGAAACATTTTTACACAATGAAGGTGGTACTGCTTAGAAACTATGTTAGAAAGCTGGATAATTTTCCAATACCTAATAAAAAAATCAAATTTGCTAATAAGCAACAGCTGATTGACGGATTGATAGAATATTATAAAACCAAACCTATGACAAAAGAATAGTAATTGCTAAAGAGAGGAGGACAATCATTTGGAATATGAAATGGACAAGGATTTACGTTCTTTGCAGATTGTAAGAGACCTCGTAAAAAAAGCAAAAATCGCTCAAAAGATGTTTCGTGAATATGATCAGATTCATGTGGATTTCATAGTGGATGAGCTTGCAAAATCAGCTGAAAAAAATTCAGTGAAATTAGCAGAAATGGCAGTATCTGAAACTGGCTATGGAAACGTAAAGGATAAAACTACAAAAAATGTTTTCGCCAGCAGAATACTACATGAATACATCAAAAATATGAAGACCATAGGCGTGATTCATGAAGATGAGCAGCATGGTATTGTGGAAATAGGTGTGCCTTTTGGAGTAATTGCAGGACTCGTGCCATCCACTAATCCAACCTCTACAGCTATATACAAGGCTTTGATATCGCTAAAAGCAGGAAATGCCATTATTTTTAGCCCACATCCAGCAGCGCTTTGCTGCATTATGGAGGTGGTAGATATTTTAAGAGAGACTCTTAAGAAAAATGGATTTCCTGAGGATTTGATATCCTGTATATCTGTTCCGACTATGGAGGCGACAGATGCACTTATGAAGCATCAGGATGTATCTCTTATACTCGCTACAGGAGGCTCAGCTATGGTAAGAGCAGCTTACAGCTCAGGGACTCCAGCGCTTGGAGTAGGTCCTGGAAACGTACCTGCCTTTATTGAAAAAACTGCTGATATCAAAATGGCTGTTAGCAGAATAATAGCTGGAAAAATCTTTGACAACGGAGTAATATGTGCTTCAGAGCAAGCTGTAGTAGTTGAAAGAGAAATTTACAAGGAAGTTAAGAAAGAATTTATAAATCAAGGCTGTTACTTCGTAAACGAAGAAGAAAAGCTCAAAATGGAAAAAATAATAGATACGCCATATGGAAGTCTGAATGCAAAGATAGTAGGTAAAACTGCAAGCCAGCTCGCAGATATGGCAAAAATAGAAGTGCCAGAGAATACAAAAATAATAATTGCTGAAGAAACTGGAGTAGGAAAGGGCTATCCATTTTCTAGAGAAAAGCTATCGCCTATCCTTGCTTTTTATGTAGAGGATGATTGGAAAAAAGGCTGTGATAAGTGCATAGAGCTACTTGATTATGGAGGAATGGGACATACTCTTGGAATCCATTCAAACGACAAGGATATAATCATGGAGTTTGCACTTAGAAAGCCAGCATCTAGAATAATTGTAAACTCTCCTACTACTCACGGAGCAATAGGAGCAACCACTAACCTTGCGCCAGCTCTTACCCTAGGATGCGGTGCTGTAGGAGGAAGTGCTACCTCAGACAATGTGAGCCCTATGAACTTAATAAATATAAGGCGCCTAGCATATGGCAAAAGTGAAGCAGAGGATCTAAAGCCAAGAGAGCTTGTTAATAGCTCATGCCAGACACCAAATATAAGCCAAATAAATGATACTGAAAAGCTTGTTAAGACAGTTGTGGATTTGTTGATGAAACAGCTTAGTCACTAATTTTATATTTAAATTGATGAGGAGGAAATTAAAATGGCAAACGCTAACGCATTAGGAATGATAGAAACTAAAGGTCTTATTGGAGCAATAGAGGCAGCAGATGCAATGGTAAAAGCAGCTAACGTTACCTTGGTAGGAAAAGAGCTTGTTGGTGGAGGACTAGTTACAGTTATGGTAAGAGGAGATGTAGGAGCTGTAAAGGCAGCTACAGATGCAGGAGCAGCAGCGGCTGATAGAGTAGGAGAGCTACTATCAGTACACGTAATACCAAGACCACATATGGAAGTAGAGTCTATCCTTCCTCAGACTAAACCTCAAGCTGAATAGCTTTTAATAAGGTAAGCATAAAGGGAGGTGTGGATTTATGGCAGTAATTACAGAATCTGCCTTAAGGACTCAGTTAAAAAGTAAAACTGCTACGGTCTATGCCGTAAATAAAGGTGATAAACTCACTCCCTCAGCTTCAGAATATCTCAAAACCAAAGGAATAGAATTAATCTACTCCGATGATGAAAAAGCAGTGAATGATAAAGTAGCCTCTAAATGGGATGAAGCTCCTGTAAAAAGTGCAGATGAAAATAAAATATCCAAAAAATATGTCTGTTATTATACAGGGGCTTGGTTTTCTGAAAAACCAGAATTTATGACTCAAATTGAAGGAAACAAACTGGTATACAAAGATCACCAAAGAATCGCTTTTAGAGGTAAGCTGGATTCAACTGAAGCTCAGGCGCTCTACACACTTAGCCTTATAGATGATTCAAAAAAGCAGATTAAGGCAGGTCTAAAGGAAATATATCTGCATCTTAGAAAAATGATGCGTGCAGAGGTTTTAGGAGAGCATTTAGAAGAATTCTCTATGCTCTCGATGGATCAGGCCCAGTTAAGGGAGCTATCTCATAATCCTAAGAAATATTTTGGAAATGGCCATTTTATTTTAACAGGAGAAGAGGATAAAGATGTACTGCTTTTAAATATTCTAAGAACTAGGCTAAGAGAGCTTGAGATAGAGGGACTAAGAGCGTTTAGAAAGGAAAATACCGTAGATAGAAAAGATATAATGATGAATCTCAATAGACTTAGCAGTGCTGTGTATGTATTAATGCTAAAAGCAACCTATGAGAAATGAAAGCTAGGTGATAAGCGATGAATGAAGAAATGATGAAGGAGCTCATATTAAAAATCATGAAAGAGCTAGATTTTAATAAAGATTCTTCTATTCTTGAAGCCTCACCTGATGAAAAGGTCCAAACTGGAGCTTTTGATGATTCGTTTCAAGTAGAAGTCTCAGCAAGGCATATCCACCTTAGTAAGGAACATCTTGAGGCACTTTTCAAGGATCAGGAAATAGGAATAAAAAAGGAGCTTTCTCAGCCAGGACAGTATCAGGCTGATATTAGGGTAACTCTAATAGGGCCAAAGGGAGTGCTTCAAAATATAGCTGTTCTTGGGCCGTCTAGAAATAATACTCAAATAGAGCTGTCTCTTACAGATGCTAGAGTTCTTGGGATTAATCCTCCTGTTCGTGATTCTGGAGACACAAAGGGAAGTGCAGGAGTTATAATCAGTGCCAATGGCAGAGCTATTGAGCTTACTGAAGGAGTTATAATTGCTAAGAGGCATATTCATATGACTCCTAAAGATGCAGTCTTAAGAGGAGTGAAGGACAAGGATTTAGTAAAGGTAAGAGTTGAAGGAGATAGACCTCTGATATTTGATGATGTACTGGTGAGAGTCAGTGATAAATACAGCCTTGCTATGCATATAGATTTTGATGAGGCAAATGCTGTTGGCCATAGACCAGATAGCAGAGGAAGAATAGTGTTTTATTCTGAAAGAATCAAGCTGGAAAATAAGCCTCTAGTTAAAGAGGAAACTAGCAGTGAGCTTAAAGAGTGCTTTATAGAAAAAAAGCTTATATCTGAGGAAATGATTAAGGAGCTAGTAAAATCAGAGTCTAAGATAGTCAATATACCTAAAGCTAGCATATTGACTCCTCTAGCTGTAGATTTTATTAAAGAAAAAAGGATAGAGCTAAAAAGAGTGTAATAAAGTCTCCTAAGGCACTGCAAAGGAGTGATGAAATGAAAAAAATACTCATTACTAAGAAAAACATAAATGAGTACCTAGATGCAAAAACCTGTAGCCTAGTGATGGGGCCAGATATGATACTGACTCCTGGAGCAAAGGATGAGGTCAGAGAAAGAAATTACGCTATAGTCTACAAAGAAATTTCTGAATCTTCAGACGAAATATCGTTAGAAGACAGAATAAAATGTATACTAAAAAATGACTATAACGTAGAAGATGAAGCATTACTAAAGCTACTGGTTAAAAAAATTGGAGCAAAATAAACTCAACACCAGATATAAAAACGGATGAGTAAGGGAGGTTTTGCAATGCCAAGCATTAATGAAATCATCCTGTATATCATGATTGTTTTCATGGTAGTAGGAGCAGTAGATAAGATTTTTGGAAATAAATTTGGTTATGGGGAAAAATTTGACGAAGGCTTTATGGCTATGGGCTCACTTGCTATTGCAATGGTAGGGGTAGTTTCTCTTGCTCCTGTGCTTGCAAATGTACTAAGACCTATAGTAGAGCCAGTGTATGTATTTTTGGGAGCTGACCCAGCGATGTTTGCAACTACGCTTCTTGCAAACGACATGGGAGGCTATCCTCTAGCTATGCAGCTTGCAAAGACGGAAGAAGCAGGTCTGTTTGCAGGGCTGATTTTAGGAGCTATGATGGGACCTACAATAGTATTTACAATACCGGTAGCTCTAGGAATAATTAAAAAGGAAGATCATAAATATCTAGCAAAGGGTGTTCTTGCAGGTATGATTACTATACCTATAGGATGCTTTGTTGGAGGACTAGTTGCAGGCTTTGATTTGACTATGATACTTAAAAATCTAGTTCCAATCATCATAGTTTCAGCACTGCTTGCTGTTGGACTGTGGTTTATACCAGAAAAAATGATAAAAGGCTTTACTGTATTTGGACAGGGCGTAGTAGTAGTTATAACCATTGGTACTGCAGCGATTATAGTTGAGACCTTGACAGGAGGAAAGCTAGTGCTTATCCCTGGAATGGCGCCTATTCAAGATGGTATTTTAATTGTTGGTTCAATTGCGATTACACTTGCTGGAGCTTTTCCTCTGGTGCATTTTATCACCAAGGTGTTCAATAAGCCTCTAATGCAAGTTGGAAAGCTTCTTGGCATGGGAGATGTAGCAGCAGCGGGTATGGTTGCTACTCTTGCAAACAATATACCTATGTTTGGACTTATGAAGGATATGGATGAAAGAGGTAAGGTTTTAAACGTTGCCTTTGCAGTAAGTGCGGCTTTTGTATTTGGAGATCACTTGGGCTTTACTGCTGGAGTTAACAAGGATATGATTTTCCCTATGGTAGCAGGAAAATTAGTAGCTGGTATAACAGCTGTAATTCTAGCTAGCTTTATTACTCCTAAAAATAAAATAGAAGAGCCTGCAATAGAGCAGCCAAATGTGATTTCAGAGTAAACTCTGTCAGGAGGGTATTATGAATCTAGATGAAAAGGTACTAGAGTCTTTAGTTAGAAAGGTAGTAGGAGAGCTTATGGCAGCCAAAATGCCAGAGCTTGAAAAGGATATTGATCCTAAGACTGGCATAATGTCTATTAAAGCAGAAAAGGTAGTGTGTGAGAAGTTTGACACAGGTCATATAAATGACAAGGTTTATTTAAAGGATGTACTAAGCCTTGACGAAAGTCCAAGACTAGGCTGTGGCATGATGGAAATGGATAACTCTGCTTTTGAATGGACGCTTAAATACGATGAAATAGATTATGTGATAGATGGGGTTCTTGAAATCAGGTTAAAGGATAAAACCATAAGAGGGGAAAAGGGCGATATTATTTTTATTCCAAAGGATTCAGAGATAGTATTTGCTACTCCTTCCACTGTTAGGTTTATGTATGTAACATATCCGGCAAATTGGAGTGAGCAGTAAAGCTTAAAAATTTATAGAGTAAAAGGTTTGGCGTTTAGCTAATTAAAAGGATAATATCCTGCCTTTTTCTCATAAATCCTATCAGGAAGGAGGAGGGCTTATGAGCTCTTGCCTTGAAATATTTTCCTATTGCGACGAGCTAGTAGATGAATTTGAAAAAGTGATAAGCTGTCCTAAAAAAGAAAAATCCTCTGTATACTACACAGGGGTGGATTTGGGTACGGCATATGTAGTGCTTGCAGTGCTCGATGAAAATAAAAAACCAGTTGCTGGAGCCTATAGAAGAGCTTCCGTAGTCAAAGATGGAATGGTAGTGGATTACATGGGAGCAATAAAAATAGTAAGAGAATTAAAAAATGAAATAGAAGAAAAGCTAGATGCGAAGCTTGTTTATGCAGCAGCAGCGCTTCCACCAGGGACCACGAGTCTTGACTCTGGAGCGATAAAGCATGTAGTTCAGGGAGCGGGATTCGAACTTACTGCACTTTTAGATGAGCCTACAGCTGCAAATGCAGTGCTTAAAATAAGCGATGGAGCAATAGTTGATGTGGGCGGCGGAACTACAGGGATTTCTATACTTAAGGATTCAAAGGTTATATATGTGGCTGATGAGCCTACAGGAGGCACGCATTTTTCCCTAGTAATAGCAGGGGCATATAAAATGCCTTTTGAAGAAGCTGACACCTACAAAAGAGATGAGAAAAATCACAAAGAGCTCACTCCTGTAATTAAGCCAGTGGTTGACAAGGTCTCATCCATAATAAATACCCATATTAAAAACCACGATGTAAGTGAAGTATATCTTGTTGGAGGAACATGCTGCTTTAATAATATAGAAGAAATGATTGAGAATTATATTAAGATACCTACAATAAAACCTAAAAATCCTTTATTCGTAACACCACTTGGAATTGCACTTAATTGTACTCAGGAAATAATGGAATAAAAGGAGCTGGTAAGATGATAGCCGGAAAAGTAATTGATAATATTTGGGCTACGAGAAAATCGGATTCTCTAAAAGGCCTTAAATTCATGCTCATAGAAGCTATAGGGGGCAAGGAATCTGGCAAGTATATCATAGCTGCAGATACTATAGGAGCTGGTATAGGAGAGAGAGTGTTGATTTGTGGTGGAAGCTCAGCAAGAAAGATGCTAGGCAAAGACGATGTGCCAGTAGATGCTGTCATAGTTGGGATTATAGATGAGGATTGCATTTTTTAGCAAGGTAAAAAAGCAGAGGTGAAAAAAGTGGACTTACAGCAAATAGTAAAAGATGCAGGGATAGTAGGAGCAGGAGGAGCTGGCTTTCCAACTCATGCAAAGCTCACAGAAAAAGCTGAGTACATCCTTCTAAACGCAGCTGAATGCGAGCCGCTACTAAGAGTGGATCAGCAGCTTATGGAGATTTACCCAAAGGAAATCATATTGGGCTTTGAAGCAGCAGGAAAACAAGTAGGGGCGTCACAAGCAATCATAGGAATTAAGAATAAGCATAAAAAAGTAATAAAAATTTTAAATGAAGCAATAGAAGCTTTGAACTTAACTGAGTATGTAAAGGTAACTCCTCTTGAGGATGTATATCCAGCTGGAGATGAGCATGTCCTAGTATATGAGTTTACAAAAAAAATAGTGCCAGAGCTAGGAATACCACTTAGAGTAGGGTGCGTAGTTATAAATTCAGAAACTGCATTAAATATTTACAATGCCATAAATCAGCTTCCAGTAACAGATACCTATTTGACTATAGCTGGGGACATAGAAAATCCTGTGACGCTCAAGGTTCCAGTAGGCACGCCAATTAGAGCCTTATTTGAAAAAGCAGGCATAAAGGATATAGATAGCTACGCAGTAATAGATGGTGGTCCTATGATGGGACCTGTGATGGAAAATATAGATGGCTTTGTAAATAAAAAAAGCAAGGGCTATATTCTTTTGAAGAAAGACCATTTTCTAATTAAAAGAAAAACAGTGAGTTTAGAAAGAGCTAGCGTTGTTAGCAGAACTGCTTGTGAGCAGTGCAGAATGTGTACGGATTTATGTCCTAGGTATCTTTTGGGACATAATATGCAGCCTCATAAGATGATGAGAACTCTTGGCTATCAGCTAAAGGATATAAGTGAGCAGGATATTTCTCAGCTATGCTGTGAGTGCAACGTATGCGAACTATTTGCTTGCCCAGTAAACATCCACCCAAGAGCTGTAAACGTAATATATAAAAAGAAGCTTCAGGAACAGGGAATAAGATATGAGCCTATTAAAACTGAATTTACTCCGAGGGTGGCAAGGGATTTTAGATTGATACCTACAAAACGCCTCATTTTCAAACTAGGGCTTCATGATTATGACAGACCAGCACCTCTTGATTTTGATGAATACAAATCGTCATACGTTGAAATACCTATGAGTCAGCATATAGGAAGGCCATCACAGCCTATAGTAAGCGCTGGAGAGCAAGTGAAAAAAGGACAGCTGATAGCTGTGATTCCAGAAAATTCACTAGGGGCAGCTATTCATGCTAGTATAGACGGGGTGGTAGTAAAGGTAGATGAAAAATCTATAGCGATAAAGGTGGGAGATTATGAGTAACTCAATTGGAATGATAGAGCTTACCAGCATTGCGAAAGGCATATATGCAACTGATATGATGATTAAGGCGGCAAATATTGAAGTCGTAAGTGCAACTCCAGTATGCCCAGGAAAATATATAGCGATAATTCAAGGCGATGTAGCAGCAGTTGAAAGCTCGATAAATGCTGGAGTAAGAGCTTCTGAGGAATACTTAGTAGATAGCTTTATATTAGCAAATGTTCATCCGGCTGTATTTCCAGCCATAACAGCAACTACACTTCCAGATGGAAGCGGAGCCCTAGGGGTTATGGAATCCTTTTCTATGGCTTCTATGATTATGGCGGCAGACGCTGCGCTTAAAACAGCTGAAATACAAGCGCTTGAGCTTAGACTTGGCAGTGGACTTGGAGGAAAGGCGTATTTTACATTCACAGGTGACGTTGCGGCTGTAAATGAAGCAGTAGAAGCAGGAAAAGTAATGGCTATGGAAAAAGGCTTGCTAGTTGATGTAGCAATAATGCCATCTCCTGCAAAAAAACTTTGGCAAGCGCTTTTTTAAAATTATTAAGAATCTTATCCATTTGTTTTAACATACAGAGTTTAATATAAGTATAAATTAATGTGGGATTGATATTAAGAAGAAATCTAAGCATAGAAAAAGAGCTTTGGAGGGTTAAGACCAAAACTCTTTTTTTATTTTGGATAAAGCAAGGTATTCTCTTTGTATTGAAAATCTGTATTCCAATAAGCAATGAGGATTATATTGCTTTTACTTGATGGTAGGTTTTTTTGCCTTTTTTAATCATCAGCACCCCGTCATTTAGCATATCAGCAGTTACGTTAAAATCTATAGCCTCTACCTTGATATCATTAACTGAGATACCGCCTTGAGAGATAAGTCTTCTTGCTTCGCTTGAAGATGGAACTAGGCCAGTTTCTTTAAGCACATCTAATATAGCTATTCCACTTTCTAGTCTAGCTAGTTCAAATCCTGTAGTAGGAGCATTTGCAGAAGCGTTGTTGTTAGTAAATAATGCTCTTGCAGCTTCCATTGCAGCATCAGCATCTTCTTTGCTGTGCACTAGCTTAGTAACCTCGTAAGCAAGAACTTCCTTTGCATGGTTTATTTCAGAGCCTTCAAGAGTTCCTAGTCTTCTTACCTCATCCATAGGAAGGAAGGTAAGCAGTGCTAGGCATTTCTCAACTGAGGCATCTTCTATATTTCTCCAGTATTGGAAAAACTCATATGGAGTAGTTTTTTCTCTGTCTAGCCATACTGCACCAGCCATAGTCTTACCCATTTTTTTGCCGTCTGATGTAGTTAGAAGATTAAAGGTCATTCCGTATGCTTGCTTACCCTCTTTTCTTCTTATAAGGTCAGTTCCAGCTATGATATTAGACCACTGATCGTCTCCGCCTAGTTGCATAACGCATCCATGTCTTCTATTTAGCTCTAAAAAGTCATATGCTTGCATAATCATGTAATTGAACTCTAAGAAGGATAGACCTTTTTCCATTCTAGATTTAAAGCATTCTGCAGTAAGCATTCTATTAACTGAAAAATGCATACCTATTTCTCTTAAAAAAGGGATATATTCCAAATTCATCAGCCAGTCAGCGTTGTTTGCCATGATTGCGTTATCTGCTGTGAAATCTATAAATCTGCCTAGCTGAGCTTTAAAGCGCTCTCCATTTTCTTTTATAGTTTCAGGGGTGATCATTTGACGCATATCTGTTCTGCCAGACGGATCCCCTATCATTGTAGTGCCGCCGCCTATTAGAACGATAGGCGTATGACCAGCAAGTTGCAGATGACGCATCGCTACAGCCTGTAGAAAATGTCCTACATGAAGGCTATCAGCAGTCGGGTCGTAGCCTGTATAAAAAACAACCTTCTCCTTCCCTAATAACTCTCTGATTTCATCTTCATGTGTTGCTTGAGCGATAAATCCGCGCTCCTTTAGAACATCAAATACATTCTCCATTTTCTCACCTCTTTGTTTTAATTTTTATGCCAAAAGCAAGCTTCCTTGATTTAGCATTAAACCTATTATAATACTATAATACATGGTATTTCAATAAAAATACTCACAAAAAATTTATGTTTGCCGATATAAGATATGTGAATTTGTGCAGATTTGTCTGATAATTTCGCTTAAATTCTGTTATTATAACAATTAAAATGGTATAATAAGTATTGAAAATTATAAAGAATGAAACTGGAGGGAAAAACTAATGGAAGATGGCGTCGGGAGTACCTTGAGAAATTTACTCAAGTCACCACTTGGCATTATTTCAGGAGGAAGAGGGTTCAAAGGAATTTTTTCTAAAAATGAACAATCTGAAGAAACTGAAGAAGCGCTAAAAGAGGAGCTTATCACTATATTGGATGAAGAAGAGGGCAAAGGAGCTGTTAATCTTTTTGAAAAAGAAATGATTAAACGTGTTCTTAAGCTTTATGAAACAAAAGCAAAGGAAATTATGATACCTAGAACCTCAGTGTTTGCAGTAAATATTGAGGATGATGTCTGTGATATCATAGATGAAATCATTGAGGAACGTTATTCTAGAGTTCCTGTATATGAAAAGGATATAGACAATATCATAGGAGTAGTGCATATCAAAGACCTTTTTGCTCAGATGAGAAAGGGAAATATAGATTGCATTAATCTGAGAGGAATCATGAAGCAGCCTTATTTTGTGCATGAGTATAAAAGTATAGATGAAATTTTTCTTGAAATGCAGAAAAATAGAACTCATATGGCTCTTGTAATCGACGAATATGGTGGATTTTCAGGTATTATTACCATTGAAGATCTGGTAGAAGAAATAGTAGGAGATATCTCTGATGAGGATGATGAATACGAGGTAGATGAACCTATATTTAGAATTAGTGAAAACACTTATAAAGTGGATGGACTAACTAGTATATCGGATGTCAATGAGCTATTGGAAATTGAATTGCCTACAGATGTCAATGACACAATCGGGGGACTGCTTCTTGGAACCCTTGGCAAGATACCTAATCTTGAAGAAGAAAATGAAGAAACAAATGCTTTCTTTGACGATGTAGAATTAAAAGCAATCAAAGTAAGCGACAAAAGAATAGAGACCTTGCTGGTTAAACTTAAATCCAAATCATTTTTGGATATTTAATCTTTTATTAACCTGTTGGTATAGCACACATAGATTATTAGTGGAAATCTAATTATATTAACAATAAAATCCCTTGGTTTATATTAAACGATATAGCCAAGGGATTTTTTAGTGAATTTAATATTCATTTTTAGCGAATTTAATATTCAATTATATAATCATTTACTTTTTTCATCTGTTTTTATATCTCTTATTACATTACAGCTAGCTTTTGAGCAGGAACCTTTAGATGAACAAGCATAGCAACCATCGGTAGCTTCTCTTTTTACACTTCTAACAAGTAGAAAAATGCCTAGGCAAACTATAACTGCACCTATTAAATACGATATTATCATTTTATCATCGCCTCTCAAAAGGGTTATTAGTAATTGTTACCCAATTTCTGTATACTTGAATAAAAATTATTTTAAATTTATCATTTTAGTTTAGGTTTATATGAAAAAAGAGCCTACTTGATATACTATTGTTGCGACTAACCAAGCTACAAATAGCTGATATAAAATTGAAAAAGCTGTCCATTTGTATGAGTTTGTTTCTCTTTTTACTACTCCGATTACAGCAATACAAGGGGTGTAGAGTAGGACGAACACCATAAAAGCATAGGCTGAAAGAGTACTAAAGGTTCCAGAAAGAGCGGAAGCAAAATCTCCAGCTGATTCACCAATTCCATATATTATAGCCATGTTTGATATTACTATTTCTTTTGCAATTACACCTGTAAATAGGGAAAGTGCAGCCTGCCAGTTTCCAAAGCCTGCAGTAGATAGCATAGGAGCAAAGAATTTACCTATACTAGCTCCAAAGCTTTGATTTATTTCACTAGGGCCTGACATATTAAAGCCTAATAAGAACCAAAGTACAACAGAGGCTCCAAATATCAGAGTACCAGCTTTTGCTATATATCCCTTTACTCTATCCCATACGTGAAGAGCTAGGTTTTTTATGCTAGGAAATCTATAAGGAGGAAGCTCCATGATAAAAGGAGTCTCATCTGCTTTAAATATAGTCTTTTTAAATATTAAGCCTACTAAGATAGCAACTACTACTCCAAGAACATAAAGCGAAAACACTATGTATTTTTCGTTTCCTGGAAAGAAAGCAGCAGCAAATAGTGTATAAACTGGAAGTCTAGCTGAGCAAGAAACAAATGGAGTGATAAGGGTAGTTGTAAGCCTGTCCTTTTGACTTTCAAGGGTACGTGTACTCATGATAGCTGGAACACTACAGCCTAGACCTAGAACCATAGGAATAAATGCTTTTCCGCTTAAGCCTATGCCCCTCATAGCTCTATCCATAATAAAGGCAACTCTAGCCATGTAGCCTGTATCTTCCATAAGAGATATCATCAGAAACAAGCAAGCGACGTTTGGAACAAATATTATTACACCACCTACACCGCCTATAATTCCATCTACTACAAGAGAGATAAGCCAGTCCTGAGCGCCTATAGCCATAAGTCCAGCCTCGGCTGTAGGGGCTACTATTCCTGTGATGAACTCATCTAACATTCCGTTTAGAACATTTCCTGCAAGATCATAGGTAAAAAAGAAAGTAAAAAACATCACCAGTGCAAAGATAGGTAGTCCTAAGTACTTGTGCGTAAGTACAGAGTCTACTTTGTCAGACGTAGTGATTTTATGAGAAGAAGGTTTTTTTACTGCTGATTTTATAATGCCTTCAATATATTCATAGGTATAATCAGTTTTTGTTTCTTCTGCTAGCTCTGGGTCAGTAATACCAGAAATTTTCTCTTCCAATTTGTTTACGAAATCCTGCATTTTTTGAGGCATAGTTTGATTTTGTACATCAGCTTCAGTTATAGCCCTGCTTATAAGCTCGTTTATGCCTTCGCTTTTTGAGGCTATTATAGGCACAACTGGTACTCCAAGCTCCATTGATAGTTTAGTTACATCTATTTCATAACCTTTTGCTTTTGCGACATCCATCATATTAAGGGCGATAACAGTAGGACGACCTAGCTCTAAAAGCTGCATCGTAAGGAAGAGATTTCTTTCTATATTAGAAGCATCGACGATATTTACAACTACGTCGGGCTTTTCGTTTATGACATAATTTTTGGCAATTATTTCCTCCATAGAGTATGGAGAAAGACTGTAGGTACCAGGTAAATCAACAAGAATTAGATTTTTATCTTCAAATTTCAGTTTTCCCTCTTTTTTTTCTACTGTCACCCCTGGCCAGTTTCCTACATATTGTCTAGCACCAGTTAGAGCATTGAATAAAGTGGTCTTACCGCTGTTAGGGTTTCCTGCCAGAGCCATAGTTATGTGGCTAATAGTCATGCTGAGTCTCCTTTATTTTACAATGATATTTTTTGCGTCAGATTTTCTAATTGCTATATGGTAATCCTTAACTCTTATATCTATAGGGTCGCCTAGAGGAGCAAATTTTTCTACTTTTATCTCACAGCCTTTAGTTATTCCCATATCTATCATTCTTCTTTTTAGAATTCCTGTGACATTTATGCTGTCAATTATAGCTGTTTCGCCTACCTTTAAATCAGAAAGCGTCTTCATTATGAAAATCTCTCCTAACTGCACTGGATTTTGTGAGCAGTAGATGCGTTTAGCACTACCTTTGAATCTCTAACCTTTACCATTATAGAGCCTTTAGTAAGTCCTTGAAGCACATAGAGCTTACAGCCTTTAGTAAAGCCCATATTCATTAACTTTTGCTTTAATTCAGCACTTGCAATTACATCAGATATAGTTACTTCTTGGTTACTGCTTACCATTGAAAGCGGCATATTTGCATCTCCTTTTGTGATGAAATATATGTATAATAAATTAGTTGTATTATTGATAATCATTATCGCAGATTAATTGATAATGGGTTTCATTCTTTAATATTAATTATAGTACTTAGATAAAGTACTGTCAATGATAAAACTTATTAGTTGAGGGATTGTACCTGTTACTTAATGCAATTATTTTGCAACAAAATTCTAGGATAATAACCTAGAAACTGATATAATATAAGGCGAAGTTTCAGTTTACCTAATGAAGGGATGATATTTAGTGAAAAAAGGTATTTTGGTTGCTAGCTTTGGAACAACATATATATCGACTAGAGAAAAAACAATAGGTGCAATAGAAGAAAAAATGGCTAAGGCATTTCCTGATTTTGAAGTAAGAAGAGCATTTACATCTTCTATGGTTAGAAAGCGCATATTAAAGAATGAAGGCATTCATGTCGATGACGTGGATGAGGCACTTTCTAAAATGAAGGAAGATGGCTTTGAAGAGATATATGTGGCTTCATTACATATAATAGCAGGCCATGAATATAAAAAAGTGAGCCACAGCATAAATAGATTCAAAGATGATTTTAAGGTTATAAAAGGAGCAAAGCCGCTTCTTTACTCAAAAGTTCACTACGATGAGGCAGTGGATGCCATTGCAAAGCTTATGCCAGAGCTAAGTGAAAATGAAGCCTTAGTACTTATGGGACATGGAAGCGACCATGCAGCAAATGCAGCCTATGTAATGCTATATCATATGCTTGAGAGAAATCCACTTACTTCTCATGTTTATTTAGGAACTGTGGAGGGCTATCCAGAGGCAGAGGATATACTGGAGGAATTAGAAGGTCAAGGCTATGAAAAGCTATACCTGCTTCCATTTATGATAGTGGCTGGAGATCATGCAATTAACGATATGGCATCTGACGAAGATGATTCTTGGAAATCATTCTTTGAGTCAAATGGATACCAAGCAGAGCCTATATTAAAAGGGCTAGGAGAATTTGAACCAATATCAGAAATGTTTATTAAAAGACTTAAAGACTCTATGTAATTTTGATGGAGAAAGACCGTGTAATTTTGTAGATTAAAGCTTAAGAAGGAATAAAGATGCTAATAATAGATAAATTTGCTTATACTAATAACCTTAAGGACTTAAGTCCGAAAAAGAAATTTGGATACTCTATGGGGCTTTTGCTTGCGAGCTTGATTAACAAAGAGCCTCTTATTTTTATTGCAATTATTGCTTTTGCATTTGCAGGAACTGTGTTTTGGGCGAAGATTCCACTAGGAAAGTACTTAAAGATGCTAACTGTGCCTTTTACATTTTTATTTACCAGTATTCTTGCTATAGTTTTTTCATTTTCTCAAGATCAAGCTGTATTTATATGGAGTGTAAATTTAAAGGTGTTTTATGTCGGGGTGACCGAGTTAGGACTCAACAATGCTCTTATTCTCTTTTTAAGAGCTATGTCAGCTCTTGGATGTCTTTATTTTCTGACGCTCACGACTCCTATGGATCAGCAGCTGTATATTATGAGAAAGCTTCATCTTCCAGCTTATTTTTTGGATTTATATGCGCTTACCTATAGATTTATATTTATTTTACTGGATGAATCCATTGAGATATATAGAGCTCAGGAGCTTAGATTTGGATATAATAATTTAAAAAACTCATATTCTTCTCTTTCTATACTCATTAGAGTGTTGTTTGAGAGAGTCATGAATAGATATCAAGATATGGAAATTGCACTAGATAGCAAGCTGTACACAGGGGATTTTCATATGGAAAAGCAGGAGGAATAAGATGCTTGAGATGAAAAATGTAACCTATGTCTATGAAGATCAGACAGTCGCTCTAAAGGATATATCGATGGATTTGTCTAAAGGAAGCTGTATTGGGATAATAGGCTCTAACGGTGCTGGAAAATCTACACTATTTTTAAACTTTACAGGCGTGCTAAAGCCTAGGCAAGGACAGATTTTTTATGATGAAAAACCTATGAAATACGATAAGGCAAGCCTGAGGGAGCTTAGAAAGCAGGTATCTATAGTATTTCAAGATCCAGATAAGCAGATATTTTTTTCAAAGGTCTATGACGATGTTGCCTTTGCTCTTAGAAATCTAGGGGTAGATGAGAAGGAGATAAATCACAGAGTAAATATAGCTTTAGCAAGCGTAGGAGCTAAGGATTTTGCTGACAAGCCAGTTCATTTCCTAAGCCATGGGCAGAAAAAAAGAGTTGCGATAGCTGGAGTTATAGCTATGGATAGCGAGATAATTTTTATGGATGAGCCTAGTGCAGGCTTAGACCCAGTAGCTACAACTCAAGTAGAAGAGATAATAAAATCTCTATCAGACCAAGACCATAAGAAAGTTGTTATATCTAGTCACGACATGGATTTGATTTATAAGGTCTGTGATTATGTTTATGTAATGGATGAAGGAAGCATAATCGCTCATGGAGATGTATCTGAGGTGTTTATGATGGACGAGATACTAAATAAAGCAGGACTAATTCAGCCTTGGCTAGTAAAGCTTCATGCAAGGATGGGTTATCCTCTTTTTAAAACAGAAGAGGAATTATATAAATTTAAAGGATGTGCTAAGTAGCACATCCTTTAAATTTTACTATTGCCAATAAAATAAAATTTCTTGGAGTAGGTTTGATTTGGTTTATTATTTTAATGAGTGAGATTTTTATCATCAGAGATTGTAGAAGTATTTAATCTAGACTCTTCAGAGTCTAAGCTCATAGCATTTTTGGTATGGAGCTCACCATTTTCAATTTCTAGCTTTGCGACTGACATTTCTAAATTTCGTATTTGCTTGTCTTTTTCCTTGATGGTTTTGTTCATGTTAAACTGCTTCATAAGGCCAAGAGAAAATGCAATTATAGCTCCGATAATAGCAGAAATAAGTATTATAAGGGCTTGAGAAATTTCGAGATGATATACTATGAAGTTGACAGGAACGGCTGCTGAGTTTTGAATTGCAAATATAGCAACCAGCACTGCTAAAATTAAAGAAAAAATAAACTTTGCCTGCATATGATACCCTCCTTTTTCTTTTATTATATCTCTAAATCAATAACTTTAAACAAATTTGTTGAATATAATGTATAGTTGCTATTTTTTCTAAAATTTGGGTAATAGATAAATGATAATAAAAAAAGTGAGGGGGCCTCAGTTATGAAAGTTGATACTATATTAGTACCAGTAGACGGATCAGAAGGCAGTTTATTAGCTATAGACACAGCAAAGGCTATAGCACAAAAGTTCGACTCCAAAATTGTATTAATCCACGTGGTGGATGTGGGCACCAGAGGAACAATGCATGAATTCTATTCTTATGACCCAGTGGTTGAAGAGGCGCTTATTAAAAGAGGGGAAAAGCTACTAGATAAAGAAGCTCTTAAATTTGAGGGCATGAAGGTAGAAAAAATATCTCTAAAAGGTCAAGCAGGCGATGGCATAGTGACTTATGTAGATGAGAATCCAGTGGATTTAATAGTAATGGCTACAAGAGGCATGACTAGAGTTAGAAGATTCTTCGTAGGCTCAGTTACCAACTATGTAGTTCATCATTCAAAAGTTCCAGTACTTGCTATACCAGTAGAATAAAGGATTATGGGCTAAGAAATTAGCCCTTTTTTTAAGAAAGAAAAGTTTTTTAATGAGCATTAAAAAATAATTGACAAGGATATTTAGCAGGTGTATTATTAGTAAAGAAAAACAAAATAGACTGTTAACTCAGCTCTTTTAATTTAGTCCGAGAGACTAACAAGGAGGAAAATGATATGAAACATTTTATCGAAGTAAGTGACTTTTCTAAAGAGGAAATAATCTCATTAATCGAGGTAGGACAAGATATCATGCAAAACCCAGCAAAATATGGGGATGCCATGAAGGGAAGACTCCTTGCCACACTATTCTACGAACCATCAACTAGAACCCGTTTCAGCTTTGAAGCAGCTATGCTAAGACTAGGCGGACAGGTTATCGGCTTTTCAGAAGCACAAAATTCATCCGTTGCCAAAGGCGAATCCGTAAAAGATACAATCAGAACCGTAGCTTGCTATGCAGATATAGCAGTAATGCGCCATTATTTAGAGGGAGCACCAAAACTAGCATCTATCTACTCAGACATTCCTGTAGTAAATGCTGGAGATGGAGGACACCAACACCCTACTCAGACCATTACTGACCTTCTTACTATCCAAATGGAAAAAGGAAGACTTACAAACCTTAATGTAGTACTTTGCGGAGACTTAAAAAACGGAAGAACAGTGCATTCACTAGTAAAAGCATTATCAAAGTTTGAAAACAACACTTTCTACTTTGTATCACCTAAAGAATTAAAAATCCCTGATTATATAAAAAATCACATAAAAGACAGCTTGTTCTTTGAAATGGAAACACTAGAAGAAGGCCTTCCAATGGCGGATGTACTTTACATGACTAGAATCCAAAGAGAAAGGTTTGCTGACCCTGAGCAGTATGAGAAGCTAAAGGATTCTTGCGTACTTACTAAGCACAAAATGATACTTGCAAAAAGTGACATGATAGTAATGCATCCACTTCCAAGAGTAAATGAAATCTCAGAAGACGTAGACTCTGACCCAAGAGCAGTATACTTCCCACAAGCTAAATACGGAATGTTTGTACGTATGGCTCTTATTCTAAAGCTAGTAAGCGAAAAAGAAAACTCAGCAGAAAACCATGAAGAGCATAGACATGAATTATACTCAAGCTGTAGCAATCCAAAATGCGTATCTAACCATGAGAAGCTTGAAAAAGTTGGGTTTGGTCTACTTGATAAGGAAAACCACATCTACGCTTGTGAGTACTGCGATACTTACTACGCAGTATAATGAAGGAGGCTACCATGCTCTATCTTAAAAACTGCCATATAATAGACGAGGTATCGGACTATATTGATGATATCTTGATAGATTCAGGTAAGATAAAGCTTATTGGAAAAGCCAAAATAACTAACTATATAACTGAAAAGAATCAGGAAGCTTTGCTTCCTGATTTGCATGTCCAAACAAAGCTCGATATCCTCGAGCTAGATTTATGTAATAGGTTAGTTATGCCGGCTTTTGTAGATTTACATTTTCACATGAGAAATCCAGGTCAAGAACATAAAGAAACACTTCTATCTGCCAATAAGGCTGCCATAAAAGGCGGGTATACAGACCTTCTTGGTATGGCAAACACAAACCCTGTAATAGATAACAAAACTCTAATAACAGAAATAATAGAAAAAAATAATTCACTGGGTATGACTAGATTGCTGCAGGTGAGTGCAGTAACCAAGGGACTAAATGGCAAAGATTTAGTAGATTTTGAGGAAAACAGAAAAGCAACTAGATTTTTTTCGGACGATGGCAAAAATATAGATGATGAACAAATCATGAGAGAAGCTCTACTTGCTTCAAAGCAGCATGATTTTATAATCCTAGACCATAGTGAAGAAGAAACTGAAATGGTAATAAGAAATCTAGACCTAGTAAGACAAACTGGCGGCAACCTGCACTTTTGCCATATAAGCAAAAAAGCTTCTATGGAGGCAATAATAAAAGCAAAAGAAGAAGGCATCCCAGTAACTGTAGAGGTAGCGCCCCATCATATATATGCTAGTAATGTAAGCTATAGAGTCAATCCGCCATTTGCATCAGAAGAAGATAGAATGTTTCTCATAGAGAGCATAAAAAATGGTTATGTAGATGCAATAGCAACAGATCATGCACCACATACACCTGAAGACAAAGCCAATAATGCACCTGGAATTTCAGGCATAGAAACTTCATTTTCCCTATGCCACAAGGTATTTACTGACAACGAAATATCACTAAAGCTTCTAAGCAAACTGCTTTCAGCAAGTCCAGCAAGGTTCTTAGGCTTTAGTCCTAGAGTTATAAGAGCAGGAATACAGGCAAATCTAGTAGTAATAGAAGAAAAAAAATCTCAGATAGATAGAAGTTTATTTGAGTCAAAAGGCAAAAATACGCCGTTTGACAAGGAAATGGTATATGCAGTAATTGATAAAACGATAAGAAAAGGAGATATCCTATATGATAATGGACAAAATTAAAGAGAGGGCAATCAGCAGAAGCCCTTTTTGTGTGGGCATTGACCTTAGAATGGACCATGTTCCAGCAGAATTGCAAAACTCATTTACAAAGACATCTGACAAGCTAGTAGCCTATGCAAAGGAAGCTATAGATGCATCAAAGGAATATGCAGCTTGCTACAAAGTTCAAATTGCTTGCTACGAGGCAGAAGGCTTAGACGGTATGGTAGCATATCAGCAGATAG